>JBKCVY010000204.1:0-3182 GCA_046317475.1 Cyanobacteriota bacterium
CCCCTTAGCACCCATGGCAGCCATACCCGTCGTCATCGACCTCTCCGTTCTCCCCGCCCTGGTCACGGAAGACGGCAGCGTCAATCTCCTCTACACCTTCAAACGCTCGGGCCCCCTCCTCCGGCCTTTGACCGTGTCCTACACCGTGGGCGGCACCGCCTCCCTCGGCAGCGACTACACCGGCATCGCCGCCTCTCCGGCCACCAAATCGGTCACGTTCGCGGCCGGGGCCGACACCACCACGGTCACCGTCAATCCCACGGCGGATACCATCTGCGAAGCGGATGAGACGGTCATCCTCACCCTCGCACCCCGCACCGGTTACACCATCGGCACCACCACTGGCGTCACCGGCACCCTGGCCAATGACGATCTGCCTCTCATCACCCTGGCGGTCTCCCCCACGGCGGTGACGGAAGACGGCACGAGCAATCTCGTCTATTCCTTCAAGCGCACGGGCCCCACAGCCAACGCCCTGAGCGTCGACTACATCGTGGGCGGCACCGCCGAACTGGGCACCGATTACACGGGCATCGCCGCCACGCCGGCGAACAAAACGATCACCTTCGCCGCCGGGTCCAGCACCGCCACCGTCACCGTGGATCCGAAGGCGGACACCCTCTTTGAAGCGGATGAAACCGTCATCCTCACCCTGAAGGCCAGCACGCTGTACAGCATCGGCACCACGGCAGGGGTAACCGGCACGATCCGCAACGACGACCGGCCCAGCATCACCCTGGCCGTTTCGCCCGCCGCGGTGACCGAGAATGGCACTGCCAATCTCCGCTACACCTTCAAGCGCTCAGGCCCCACCACCAAGGCTCTGAACGTCAACTACACCGTGGGCGGCACCGCCGAACTGGGCACCGATTACACGGGCATCGCCGCCACGCCGGCGAACAAAACGATCTCCTTCGCCGCCGGGTCCGACACGGCCACCGTCTTCGTTGATCCCACCGGTGACAGCCTCATCGAAGCCAATGAAACCGTCATCCTCACCCTGAAGTCCGGCACCGCATACACCATTGGCACGAGCCAGGGCGTCACGGGCACCATCACCAACGACGACTTCCCTCGCGTCACCCTGGCCGTTTCCCCCGCGGCGGTCTCGGAGGATGGCGCCACCAATCTCACCTACACCTTCACGCGCACGGGGTCCACCGCCAGCGACCTGACTGTCAACTACCGGGTGGGCGGCACCGCCACCATCGGCAGCGACTACACCGGCATCGCCGCCGCGCCAGCCACCAAAACCGTCACCTTCACCGCCGGGTCCAACACCGCCACCGTCACCGTGGATCCGACGGTGGACAGAGTCGCTGAAGCCCACGAAACCGTTGTCCTCACCCTCGCCTCAGGCAGCGGCTACACGGTCGGCACCACCACTGGCGTCAGCGGCACGATCCGCAATGATGACCTCCCCAGCATCACCCTGGCCGTCGCATCCGCATCGGTCGCGGAGAACGGCACAGACCCTTTGCTTTACACCTTTCGGCGCACCGGGGCCACAACAAGTGCCCTGAGCGTCAACTACACCCTGGGCGGCACGGCCACCCTCAGCACTGACTACATCGGCATCCCCCTTGCGGGCGTCACCAAGACCATTTCTTTTGCCCCCGGATCCGACAGCGCCACGGTCACAGTGGACCCCACCGGCGATGACGTGCCGGAAACGGATGAAACCGTCATTCTCACCCTGGCGTCCGGGAAGGGTTACACCATCGACACCACCACGGCTGTCAGCGGCACCATCCAAGATGACGAGCCTCGCCTCACCCTGCTCCCCGCGTCGGGGTCCATCCAGGAGGGAGAGATCCTGACCGTTGCCATTCCGAGGACGGGTGAACGGGAAGGCACTTCCTTCTATTGGGAATTGGCTGGAACAGGAATCAGCGAGGCGGATGTGCCCCGTGTCGCACCTCCGAACATGCCCTTAAAGGGGGTGGCCAAGGTGGCCAGCGACGGCAGCCTCTCCGTCTTCCATGCCTTCCTCAATGACCTCACCACTGAGGGCAATGAAACCCTGACGATCAATCTCTACCGTGACGCTGCGCGCACCATTCCCTTCTGCCTCCCCGCCTCCATCACCCTGGTCGACAGCTCTATCACACCAGCAGCGCCAACTGGCACAACCACAATCAAACAAACCACATCCATCAGCTCCAGCATTGCCCGGGGGGGCGAGGTGGATTCCTATGCCCTTGATGTGGCGCCCGGAAGCATCATCAGCGCCTCGCTCACATCCAACAACCCCTCCCTCTACCCGCTGATCCAGCTCAACAGCGTGACTGGCTCCATTCTCAAGGACCCAGTGGCCTACAACGGCAATTCGACTGAGTTAGGCATGGTGGACATGATCACTGGGAAGGCCACGATCACAGTCAAAACACAAGTGGGTGGCACCGGTGACTACAAGCTGAACATCGCTGTCTTCACAGCCAGCGACTATCAAAATGAGGTCATCAGACTGACAAATCTTGAGCGGATCAAGGCAGGGCTGACGCCATTCACACCCAATCGTCTTTTGACGCAAGCGGCGGAAGGGCATGTACAAGACATGGATGCGAAGAACAGCTACCTGGGCCACAGCGGCAGCAATGGCAGCAGTCCGATGGATCGCATCAAGGCCACTGGCTATGCCGCCGCCTGGCAGGCCATGGGTGATGGTCGTTTGTATGGAATCTCGCTCGAGAATTCGGCCGGGGGCCAACGTTCACCGGTTGAGGTTGTAGCAGACTGGATGAACAGTGTTGGGCACAGAAAAGGTATTTTAGACCCTGCCGCCAAAGAAATTGGTGTCGGCTTTCAATATGATCACGAAACCCAACAAACCTACTGGGTCCAGAACTTTGGCAATCCCTGGACATTTGGCCTGAACCAATGGTTCTGAAGCCGACAAGACGATGGTCCAGGTTCGGCGATCTGCGTTCTCACTAGTTTGACCGCATGGTCCCCCGGGGCCTCGACGGACCTTCTCCCCTCGCGCCCCACAGACCATGCGCCACCTCTCCCTTGAGGCCCTGCTGCACGACTGGCGGCGGCAGCTCAGCACCTGGTCACGGTCTGGTGATCTGGAACACGCCGCCCGGCGAGCCCTCCAGTTGGTCGGCGTGGTGGAACCCTTGCGGCTTCTGACCCAGCGGTGGGGAGCTGGCGATCTGGGGGGGGGTGCTACCCGTTGT
>JBKCVY010000205.1:0-1435 GCA_046317475.1 Cyanobacteriota bacterium
GCATCCGGCTGGTGGCCCTCACGACCACTGTCGCTAGCCGTTACGCACGACGCCGCCACGGCCTCTCCTTTCTCACCACCGCTCTGCTGGGCCGCGCCATGACCGCTGGCCTGTTGCTGGCCAGCTCCATGAAGGTGCCCCATGGGCGCGTGAATGTGCGCATCCAATCCGATGGTCCTCTGCGGGGCCTGATGGTGGATGCGGGACGGGACGGCACCGTGCGGGGCTATGTGGGCAACCCGGGGTTGGAGCTGGATCTGGTCCAAACGGCCGACGGCGAGCACCACTTTGATTTCCGACGCGCCACGGGCACGGGCTATCTCCATGTGGTGCGGGACATCGGCGAGGGGGAGCCCTACAGCAGCACGGTGGAACTGGTCAGTGGCGGCATCGGGGATGATGTGGCTTGCTACCTGCTCCACTCCGAACAGACGCCTTCCGCGGTCTTCGTGGGCGAGCGCATCGACAGCCGGGGGGTGCGTTGCGCCGGGGGCCTGCTTGTTCAGGTGTTGCCAAAGGCCGCTTCAGATCCGGCCCTGGTGACCCTGCTGGAGGAACGCTGCCGGGAGATCACGGGCTTCAGCGAACGCCTGGATGTCCACGGCGATGCCCTCCACGCCCTGATGGAGGACGTGTTTCCCGATCTCGATCCCCAACCCCTGGAGGACGCCGAGGCCCGGCAGGACATCCGCTTCCACTGCCCCTGCACGCGCCGCCGCAGCCTCAGCGCCCTGAAGCTGCTGGGCCCTGACGAGCTGCGCAGCATCCTGCTGGAGGAGGGCCGCGCCGAACTGACCTGCCACTTCTGCAATCAGGTCTACGGGGTGGAAGCGGAGGAACTGCAAACCCTGATCGAGGAATGTGAAGCCGCCTGAGGCCAACACCCAGGGGCCCGGCCCGCCGGATGGCACGGGTCGTGCCCGGGCATGGGGGGCGCCTGGGATGCGCTGCCAACCCCTCCCCCTCAAGCGATGAAGAGGGCCCCCAGCAGTTGCACCAGCACGGCAAAGGCCGCTTGCAATTGGTAGGGCTGGAGGGGGAAGACGGACCAAAGGGTGCTGGGCAGCGCCGCCAGCAACGCCTGGGAGAGGCCCAAACCCACCACCACCAACAGCAGGGCCCAACCGACCGATTTGAGGAACCGCCCATGGCGCCGCTGAAGGTTCACCAGGGTGATGAGCGCGGCCAAGGCCAACAGGGCTTCCGGCGCGGTGGAGGGCAGGACAAGCGCCAGAACAAACAGCGTGCCGTGGCTGATCAGGGGAAACCAGCGCTCCCGACCCGTCGCCAAGGCAAAAGCCGTGCCGGCACTGGGTTTGGACCCTCCTCCCAGGCGGGGCAAAGGCAGGGTGGGCAAATTTTGCAGCGAGGCCAGGGGGATGCGGGGTGGATTCGGCGGAGTTTCCTTCTGGGAGGCGGAGCGGGCCGCGCTGCT
>JBKCVY010000206.1:0-2658 GCA_046317475.1 Cyanobacteriota bacterium
GGGAGCTTGAACCGCCGCCTGGCGCAGCAGGGAAACCAGCGGGAACCGAGCCTTTAGGGCACGTGGCTGGCCCTCATCGCCAACCGTAACGGGCGCGATCAGGTGGAGCTGGTGGACGTGGACCGCCAGCGGCCCGTGCCCCTGCCCGGACTGAACAGGCCGGATGCCCAGCCGCTGAGCGTGAGCGTGAGCGCCGCGGGGGATCGGCTGGTGGTGGTGCGCCAGGTGGAGGGGCGCACCGAGCTGGTGCTACATCGCCGAAGCGTGATGACCAACGAACCCATCCCCATGGTCCCGGCGGGGGTGCCCCGACGGGCCGTCCTCCGCGCCGATGGACGGGAGATTGCCGTGGAGGTGAGCCGCCAAGGGGTGGCCCAGGTGGATCTGATCGCCCTTCCTTGAGGCTTCCGGGGAAGCGGCGGCACCCATGGGGACGGCGGCAGGGAACCGCGGGACACCCCCCGGGGGTCCAGGAGCGGGCTCCAACCGGACGCGGCGCGCGGGTCAGGGGACCAGCCCGGCCCAATGCAAAAAGGTGTCGCGGCTGAGGCATTCGATCAGGACCACCGCGGTGAGACCCACCATGGCAAATCGGCCGTTCACCCGCTCGGCGTACGCACTCCAGCCGAACGCCGGCACGTCGCCGGTGGTGGCGCTGGTGGCTGGCGGGGCCTTCGGCGAATCCGCGGGCGAATCCATGGTGGGGTTGGGGGGCGGAGGGGTGGACACGGCGGCAGGGCAGACAGCGGGACGGGGAATGGGCCCCCTGGGAGAGGCCTGGAGGGCGCGGAACCGGCGCTTCAAACCGTGCCGGAAAAGGTATAGCCGGCCGCGGGCAGCAGCCGCCAGCCGCCGCTGCCATCGAGTTCCAGAACGGTGTTGTGATAAGCCGTCAGGGTGGGACGATGGCCCACGCTGACGAAGGCCAGATCGCGCGCCACGAGAAGCTCGTAGAGCTTTTTCTCGGTCATGACATCCAAGGCGCTGGTGGCCTCATCCAGCACGACAAAGCGCGGAGAATTGAGGAGCAGGCGGGCAAAGGCCAGCCGTTGCTGCTCTCCCAGGGACAACAACCGGGGCCAATCTTCCTTCACCCCCAGGTCCGGGTAGCGGCTCACCAGATCCGGCAAGCGCACCTCCTCCAGGGCATGGCGGAGCTGGGCATCGCTGAAACGCTCGGGTGGCTGGGGGTAACAGAGCTGCTCCCTCAGGCTGCCCAACAGCATGTAGGGCTTCTGGGGAATGAACATCAGCTCGGAATTGGGCGGGCGTTGGATGGTGCCGGTGCTGACGGGCCAAAGGCCACTGAGAAGCCGCAAAAAGGAGGTTTTTCCACAGCCGGAGGGGCCCACCACCAGCACGCGATGGTCCCTGTCGAGGGTGAGATCGAGGTCGCGAATCAGGGTGCGCTGGCTGCGGGGGGGCACCAGATCCACATCCTTCACCACGATGGCGTTCACTGGACCGGTTGGGGGGGGCAGGGCGACGGCCGCCGTAGCCGCCCTTTCGCTGACATCGGCACGGATGGCGTTCACCTTGCTTTGGAAGCCCTCGAGACGGCTGATGGAGGCGGAGAACTGGGCCAATCCTTCGATGTTGTTGACGATGAAGCTCACCGACGCAAAAACTTGGTAAAAGGCAATTCCCGCCTGACCAAACACCCCAAAATCGACCTGCTTGGAAAAATAGATGGGGGCAATCACCAACCAGGGGAGAAAGCGTGAGAAGTAATCGTACGAGCGCTGAATGACACTGATCATCGCCTCCCAAACAATGAGACGATCAAAGTTGCGGATTGCGCCACCAAGTCGTCGTTCCGCCTCATCCAATTCAACGGGTTCGCCTTGGTAGAAAGCAATGGCCTCCGCATTGTCGCGGATGTGGACCAGTCCATAGCGAAAATTAGCCTCTAACTTAAGCTGCTGATTCCTTAAATAAACAAGACGGCGGCCAGCGATCACAATCAGAGTGGTGCCCAGAAGGGAGTACAGCAACAGCACGACTGCCAATCTACTGTTGATAGACCAGAGAACAATAATAAAGCTTGTAAACGTCAGCAGAGCCTCAAACACACCAACAGTAAAGCTCAGACTTTGCTGAGTAAAGCTATCCGTGTCCTGGGAAATGCGCTGGTCCGGGTTATCGATCTCCTCCGTTGTCTCATCGTTGGGATTGAGAATATAATAGGCACGATCAGAGAGATAGCTGTTCATCAAGCGCCCTGTCAGCCACTGGCGCCAAAGCAGTCCCAACTTGGGCACCAAATAGCTCTGTACCGCCCGGATAGGCAAGGCCAACACCAGACAGAAGGCATAGATAGCAACAATTTTCCAAAACTCTTCCTGCTTATAGGCCACCAAAGCATTGTCAATGTTGCGAGCAATAAAGCTGATGCCCACATTGATGCCATTGATCACCAGGATCAAGAGGATGATCGCGCCCAGCAGCACCCAAGGCACCCAGCGCCCCTGGCGCAGGCGGCCGCGGAACGCCCCAAACGTCACCAGGCCAGCGGCGAACAACACCATGATCACGCTGCCAGCGGGGCTCCTCCAGATCGCCTCCACCTGCTGGGGCACGCCCGGCAGAAAGCGGCTCTGCAGCTCCGGGATCAAGGCGCCGCTCAGGGCCAGGGCACCGCTGAGGAGCAGCAGGGTG
>JBKCVY010000207.1:0-4794 GCA_046317475.1 Cyanobacteriota bacterium
CTGCTAGCCTGTGCGGCTATAGTTCGTTCAATTGGTATCAATTAGTTACGGCTAATCCTTACCCCGAATTGTTTCCAAAAAATGGAGTGCCTCTCAAGACCCCCCACATCGATCCCCCATTAGGTGGCTATGACTATCAACAGGCGACGGGTGGCGATGATAACCTCCCGTTTTATTGGAATGAAGGTGAGTTAGCCATATATGATAACGGTACTACAGTCTCTTTTAATGATACCCCCAGCATACCTTTGCTTAAGCCTGGCGAATTCGTTTCTTTTACAACCTCCCTTGTGGGAGTGCTCGCTGATTATACATGGGATACATTGTACAGCTTTGCCTGGAAGAGTAATTACAATGGAACTGCTGGTGGGGTTAGTGTAATCAAGAATCCAAACCCCGAAGATCCTAACAGCGGAACTGGTGGAATATTTGATGTGGCTCTTGATCTTAATCCAGAGGATATCCCAGAGCTCCAACGTGATCTTATGGAGGCTGATGGTTCTCGAAATGCGTCATTTACTTCCGTTCCAGGTCCACTACCGGCACTTGGTATTGGCATGACATTTGCCTGGACTCGGAAGCTGCGCAGAAGGATTCATTCAGTAAATATTTTATAAGGTAAAATCACTGCAGTGTTCTTATCTATCGCCACTCTTTATGTCAATTCGGTTGGATTCTAAATTAAACCGCCAGTCGCCTTTCACATAATCACGATTACCGGGTATGTAGATAATAGTATTGGGTAATTCATAGTATTTTGAATCTTGCGAAAAGTTCCCAATTGTGAATATTGAGTAACCTGGAAAAGTCTCATTCTTTTTGCATATTGAAAGATTGTACATTAAAGTCGCTTTTACGGCTTTTATTACTGTGGGTTGTGCGGGGAAGAGCGAATCGCTAACCGGCCATCCTGTGCCAATAAGAACAGCAAGATATTTTCCATCAGATGAGAATCGGTGGTCCGCTGGTCCCATTGATGTAGGAATAGGGAATGAACATTTTAAATATTTAGTCTCTGTATCATAGATGTAGAGAGTGCTTTCTGCGAAGGACATGAACTTATTGCGATCTGGGGAGAAACCTAAAATCATCTGGCTCAAGACAAAATTGCGTTTGCCTGTCTGGAGATCCCAGAAGATGGATAGACCTAGTTGTGCCCCAACCAAGACAGTTTCATTTGAGAGCAGATACAATCCCCTCACCACGTGGCCAGGCAGCATGTTGAATGTTTGTCGTATCTGACCTGGATCCTTACTGAAGACGCTTACCTTTCCATTTCTACTTCCTGATACTCTCAAGTGCTTGCCAGTAAGGTGGATATTGTTAGTATCAAACATTTTATCTTTTGACAAGACGACTGTACTTGCAATGCAGGCAAATAGTACTGCTAGTAATGTCAATGCCGAGATGATGAATTCGTTCTTCATGTAATGCCTCGGATGTATTTTCATGTTAATCCCATTGTCCCTACATGGATGCATCAGGTCAGGGGGTATCAGATTGTTGCGATTGTCTTTATGGTAACACTTGCTTCTTCTCAAAATTTTGTCTAGCAGTGCTAAACTTGCTAAAAAACTTATTGTAATCTTGGGGCCCAAGGTAGTCCTTGCTGAGCTGGGTGTCAACGCCCTGATCGGCAAGATCAAAACTGCGGACATGGCGATGCATACGGGGTTGCAAGGCGATGAGGTGTTTGTCCTTCTCGTCGTAGCTATGCAGGCCAAGTCTGCCTGTTGTGTAGTGCAGGGGGGTGCGTTGCTGGCTGAGGGAAAACCACCGACATGGGCTTTCAGGCGTGGGTGACAGGATTTACCCGCACCTTTTTCTCGTCATCGGCTAGTGCATCTCGTGGGTGAGCCCCAGGATATGTGCAACTGTGCGGTGTCGGATCCTTTGGCGGCCCATGCAAAGGCAGTTTGTCTCGCGTCAAGTCCGCTGGCCGGTGAGGAGTTTCTGCGTTGGATGGCAGAGCTGACAGCCTTGTTGGGTCCACTGGCGGTATTCAGGTACATGGCAGTGACCCCCATGAGTTTGGTGGTTGTGGCAAACGCCATCGCCTCCAACTCGCCAATGCGGGCTTCCAAGCCATCCACCCTGCCGCGCAGCACGGCCAATTCCTTCTCCAGTTCTTTCAACAGACGTTTCAATTCGTCCGTTACTTCGGTAATTTGGTCTAAACAAGCATTGAGAAGCGCGGCGGCCTCAAAGCGTGTGATGGGAAGTCCGCCGCGGAACGTTCCATCCGGATAGCCGGCAACACAGCCATAGCGTTCGACCAGGTTGTGCAGGGCTTGGTACGCCCATTCATCAGGACGGATATCGGAGAACTGGTTGATCGAGGTGACCTGGGGATCTTCGTCGGAAGCGATGTAACGACGGATGGCGGCACCATCGAAACCAGCCTCAGCCGCGTGGGCTGATGAAACAACTGGGGACACGATTGGAAGGCAACAGGCAAGGGCAAACCAACCCGTGAACGTTCGCATCCAATTCTGAAAAATGTCTTTGTGGTGAGTTTTTCAGATCAACCCGCGACCGCAAGCATTGGAATCGCAAGACACGACACGGGACTGACTCCGTTCGGTCATGGCCAGCGCCAGGCGGCTCGCTCCAGCACCGTCTGGCCCGGCAGCACCGTTTCCCCCTGTTCCTGTTGCAGCGGCAGCAGCCTGCAGCCCGTGGTGTCGGCCAGTTCGCGGATCAGCGACTCCGCGTGGGCCACCACCCACACCTGGGTGCGGCTGGCCACGCCAGTGATCAGACGTGCCAGGGGTGGCAGCAAATCCGGATGGAGGCTGTTTTCCGGTTCGTTGAGCACCAGCAGGGGGGGCAGGCGAGGGCGGACGAGGGCCGCCGCTAATAACAGGTAGCGCGGGGTGCCATCGGAGAGCTCCGCCGCCTCAAGGGGGCGCAGCAAACCGGGCTGGTGGAGCCGCAGGCGGAAGAGGGTTTGGCTGGTGTCCACCGTCAGGCGGCAGCCGGGGAACGCATCGGCGACGGCGGTCTGCAAGCCATCCCGATCCCCGATCTCCAGAATGGTTTGCACCGCCGCGGCCAGATCGCCGCCATCGGCGGCGAGGGCGGGGGTGCGGGTGGCGATCCGTCCGCCACGGGCGGGGGCCCACCGATCGGTGCGGAACCCGTCATAGAAGCGCCAACTGAGGATGGAACGGCGCAACTGGAACACCTCCGGAGCCTCCAACGGATCGGACACGGCGGTGAAGAGGCTGTCCTGGCGCGACACCTCCCGGGCCAGGGGCACGCCCCGCCCCCCCTCCATGCGCTCCACCACCGGCCCCTCGCGCCGCACCAGCAGGGCGCGCGGGTGGAAGGGCCCACCCGCCCAAATCCACTCCCGCTTGATGTCCGGATCAAGGGCGAAGGCGCTGGTCTGGTCGTCGGCGCGGTAGCCGAGCTCGATGGCGTAGGAGAGGGTGTGGGCGGCAAAGCCCAGCCGCAGGCGCGCCGCGTCCCGCCTGGGACCGCCCTGGCTGGAGGTCTCCCCCCGCCGGGGCGCCGCGGCGACGCGGTCCGGACCGGCCCAGAACACAGCGGGCAGGCCCCCCTCCGCGGCCAAAGCCGCCACCAAATCACCCCGGGCGGCGGCGGCCACCAACCCCAAGGAACGATAAAGGTTGCTCTTGCCGCAGCCGTTGGCGCCGCACACCAGGGTGAGCGTTCCCAAGGGCACGGTGAGCTGGCGCAGCGAGCGATAGCCATTCACCGCCAAATGGGTGAGGAGGGGAGGGTTGGCTGCCGTCACGCAAAACTAGGCACTCTGGTGGACCGGTTGGAAAGCGGCGTGGATCCAAGGTACTCAAACTTACGACGTCTGGGATGACTGGACAGATCATGAGAAGCCAACGGATGGGCAATCACGAGCGTTGAGCTGCCATTGAGGAGATGGACGTCAAGTCACCGCTGGCGCCGGTGCAAGATCGCGTGCGCCGATGTCTTGTCTTAATGCTCAAATAGCACTGCCATCCAGTGCGATCTGCGCGACAATTCCACGTTCTGATTCATCTTTTCCTGGATAGTGCATGTGCTTTTTGCTTGCTCAGTTCAGGGATAAGAGAGCCAAGCTTTTTGATCAATAGATCGTCACCTTTCTTCCCCCCTTCCTCTTTGCCTGAATGTCCTTGTGGCAAATGACAAATGGCAAGTGGACGCCTCGAAAAAATTGAAATGGTCGGCATGGTCCAGGCGGCTCGGGAGTAGACTGGTTGCGGAGAAATGGGTCTAATTTTTCTCTCGCATGGGACTTGGCGTTGGTTGGCAATTTTTCGAGGTGCCCAAGTGAAGGAGAGGCACTCATGCTTGACACCCCTGACTTTTCTGGCTGGTTGGTTGGCACGGCCACCATTTCCTCCAGCCGCGGTGATCGCCCCGGCACGCTTCTTCCTGTTGATGGGCCCTTGCCCGCCCTTGCGCCATCCCATGCAACACCATCGCCCAGGGAAGGGAGGCGGCCTCCGTTGCCGAACCCGTCTCACCCCATGGCCTGCCGAAGCGCGATCCCCCCAAACGCCAAAAACACTCCCCCGCTGAGGCGGTAGAGCAGGCGCTCGCTGATGCGGCCCCCCATCCAACGGCCCGCGCCCACCGCCAGCCAGGTGACCAGGGCATGGCCCAACAGGGTGCCCGCCACCAGCCCCGCCAGGGTGAAGGTCGGCGCGGTGGCCAAAAAGATCGTGGTGAACTGGGTGCGGTCCCCTAACTCGGCCAGGAAGACCAACACGAAGGCCTCCCAGATCACGGCCCAGGTGGTGCGGATGCGATGGCCCCGCTCCGCCT
>JBKCVY010000208.1:0-8846 GCA_046317475.1 Cyanobacteriota bacterium
CCCCCCCGGGCCCCCCCGCGCGCGCCACCGCGATCCAAGTCAAACAGCATCACAGTTCTATGGAATCCTTTCGACAAACAGACATAATGCGCGCAGACGCCCCCCGATCGCCGTGGAAGCTCCCCAGCTGGACGCCTTGGCGGATTACTTCAAAGTGTTTTCTGAGGCCAATCGCGTGGCCGTCCTGATGGCCCTGCGCGAGGGTCCTTTGAATGTCACCGCCGTGGTGGAGAGAACCGGGCTCAGCCAGGCCCTGGTGTCCAAACATCTCAAACTGCTGACGATCGCCGGGGTGGTGCAACGCCGGCCAGAGGGGTCCCTGGTGTATTACGACGTCATCAACCCAGGCGTGTTTGACCTGCTCAGCCAGGCCGAAACCCTGTCGCTGGCCGCTCGCCGCCAACAGCTGGATGCCCTCGCCGCCAGCTTCTGATGCCCGCTGCCCCACCGCTGCCCACAACCCTCGCCGCCTTGCGCCATGCCCTGGCCGCGGGAGAACGGAACTTTCCAGGCTTGCGGCTCCACGATTTGGATGGGGTGGATCTCGACCTCTCCAACTGCAGCCTGCGGGGGGGCTGTTTGAAGGAGGCCCGGTTTGGCCATGCCTCCCTCGCGGCGGCGGATGTGGAAGGCTGCGGCTTCCACCGCTCCCTCCTCTGGGGAGCGGATTTGTCAAATCTGCGGGCCACCGCCTCCTTCTGGCAGGAGGCGGATCTCTCCTCCTCCAAACTCCAGGGGGCGGACTTCCGGATGGCCCATCTCCATCGCGCCTGCCTGCGCGGTGTCCTGGCGACAGGGAGCCGATGGCATGGGGCCCGGCTGGTGGAAGCGGATTTCCGCTCTGGCCTGGATCAACTCACCGATCTGGGCCATGCGGAATTTCAGGGGGCGGATCTCACTTTCGCTCTCTTTCAAGGGGTGAACCTGCAGGGGGCCGATCTGCGCGGCGCGGCGTCCTATGGCGCCAACTTCAGCCACGCCGATCTGCGGGGAGCCGATCTCAGGGAACTGGATTTGCGAGAAGCGCAACTGGAAGGTGCCCGGCTGGAGGGCGCCCGGCTAAGTGGCACCCTCCTGCCGGAGGGCTGGGGGGCAGGGGACGGAACCCACTAACGCGGAACAACGTGCCACCCCGGAAACAGGGTGATGTCGATCGCTTAGGCAGAGCTCCCAGCCGCCATGTCGACAGGTGGGTTCAACGCTGGCCGAGCAGGTCGTCCCAGGTGGGGTGGGTGGTGGAGGAAGGACCGGGTTTTGGGTCGTCGCCCACTGGACGATGGGGTGGAAAGGCCATCGGATGGACGGCGGAAAGCTGGCGCTTCCGCGAAGGGTGCTGTGTCATGGCGGGTACGGGGACGTATTGGCGTATGGGCCTTCTCGACGGGCGAGCAGGGTTTCAACTGGTCCAATTCTCAAATCTTAGCCGCCTGACGTCGCTGAAACCACCCACCCTCGGTTCCCCACCGCCAGGACGCGGCGGTCTTGATGACAACCGCTGATAACAGGCCCCCGGCACGGCCCGAGGGGGTTGGGAACCATCGCTGTCGGACGGACATTTGGGCATAGGGGTCATGCGCACAGGGATCGCCACAGGCGCAAACCACAACCACTTGCTAACAACTCTCTTCCAATCCCAAGATGTAATTGTAATCAGCTGGTCCGAACCCTTCCATGGAACAGATATCAATCCCCAGCACAGCAGCGTTGGTGAGGAACTGCCCCAAAGCGCCATCAACCTGATTGCCTGCCCAGGTGCTGACAGATGGGCTCGACGGGGTGCCAGGCAAGGTGGTTAGCCGATCCAACAACCGTTGCCCATCCCTATCGCCCACAAATAGCTGCCGGTTGAATGGAGACCCGCATGCGTAAAGATCCAGGTTCGATCCATTGGCTGGATCGAACCTGGACCAGGGGCATGGCGACCAAGACCCTGGATTAGACGAGCGTGATTTGAGCCAACGAGGTGGAGCCCGCCGTATAGCTGAAACCTGTGATTTCCACAAGTCCATCCGTACAACGATTGAACCCTGCGGTGTCATCGTTGAAGGCGATAAACGTACGGGCGGTGTCTGCCGTGCCGAAGCTGAAGCTGGCCACCGCGTGGGCGGCAAACGCTGTGCTGTTCAGAAGGTTACTGATCGCTGTGCTGTTCAACGCTGTTGCGGTTCCCAGCATGGTGATGGCATTAGGGACGATCAACACATCCAGGGCGTCCTCACCCACGACAAAGTCCGTGATTCGCTCAAAGGTGGAGCCACCATTCCAGAGTCCATGACTCAGGGTGCTGTAGTGGAACGTGTCCGCGCCGCTGCCACCCGTCAGGAGATCCACTCCTGCTCCACCCCGAATCCGATCCGCGAGCACCGATCCCTTGATCGTGTCGTTGCCATCGCCGCCGTCGATCAGGAAGTTGCCACCCTCCAGGCTCACCGTCGAGACATTCAACGTGTTGGCGGACCAATCCCCCAGCAGGCGCACCAGGGAACCCGTGCTGGTGCCGTTGACGATCCGCTCGATGCCAGAGGCGGCGCTGAAGTCCTTCAAGCCGATGTCCACGGGGCCCGCACCGGTGGCCACCAGGCTGTCGGTGTCGGCGGCCGATCCGCTGTCCCCATAGCTGTCGTAGCCGTTGAAGGTGTACGGCACTCCGCTCACCCAGTCCGGTCCCGCCCCGCTCACCTCATAGACATCGGAGCCCTCTCCCCCATCCAGCAGATCCCTGTCCCGGCCACCCCGGATCCGATCCGCGAGCACCGATCCCTTGATCGTGTCGTTGCCATCGCCGCCGTCGATCAGGAAGTTGCCACCCTCCAGGCTCACCTTGGAGAAATCCAACGTGTTGGCGGACCAATCCCCCAACAGGCGCACCAGCGAGGTGCCCATGCCACCGTCGCTTTGGCGTGTGTTGTTGACAATTGCCTCAATTCCGCTGTCGGGCCCAAAGGTTTTTAGACCCAGATCCACCGACCCCAGGCCCTCGGCCACGATCCGATCTGTGCCAATGGAACCCGTATCGGCATAGGTATCAAATCCGTTAAAGCTGCTCCAGCCGCCTGCGCTGGTTCCAGCAACGAAGTAGGTATCTGAGTCCTGGCCACCATCCAGCCAATCATCATCAAAAGCACCATCCAGGAGATCTTCACCACTCCCTCCCAGCAGGGTATCTCTGCCCCAGCCACCAAGGAGAAGGTCATCACCAGAACCACCGTCAATGGAGTCATTACCTCCATTGGCCACAACCTGTTCGCTTTCATCATTGCCGATGAAGGCATCAGCGCCCCCCGTACCAAAGGTGACGCGGCGCTGGCCAATGAAGTAATTCAGCCAAGCCGAGACGTCATCCAGCGATGCATTATTAT
The DNA here is from genome assembly GCA_046317475.1 of Cyanobacteriota bacterium. Taxonomy (GTDB): domain Bacteria; phylum Cyanobacteriota; class Cyanobacteriia; order PCC-6307; family Cyanobiaceae; genus Cyanobium. The sequence continues at coordinate 3,360 of JBKCVY010000208.1, forward strand.
TGCCATCTTCATTCTGGAAGTTGTTACCATCGATTGTGAAGCCAATATGGTAAATGCCATCGGCCACGGTGTTGACTAGATTTTTGCCAAAATACTTAGTATCTGCGCCATCATTTTGAACCAAGTGAAAGCCTGTCTCCACCCCATTTTCATCATCCCCATGCAGGTCGACAAAGAGGGGGTATTTGTAGGTATTAATCCATTGGTTGATCGTTCGCAAATCCGCACGGCTGATCCATTGATCCCCATACACACCTGTTGCTGCAATCGCCTCTAGAATCAAAGTATTGAGACTGTTTGCAGCAGCTGCCCCAGCATTAATATCGGCGGCAGAAGTGTTTTTGCTTAGTCCACGGTCCAGCTTGATTGTATCAACAATTCGATCCAGTCCCGTGCCAGTGGTGGATTGATCACTGTAAAAGTAAGTGAGCCAGTCTGCGACATCACTGACCTTGGCATTGGCATTGCCATCCTCATTTTCAAACCTTTGATCAGCCGTTACAGAAAAACCAATATGGTAAACCCCATCAAGCACTGTATTCACCAGGTTTCGCCCGAAGAATGTTGTGTTTGCCCCATCATTTTGGACAAGATGATAACCAGTCTCCGAACCATTTTCATCATCACCATGGGCAACAAGAAAATCATTGTATCTGGCTTGATCAGAGCGAATCCATTGATTAATCCAGAGCACGTCATTGCTGCTCAGTTGCGTTGCATCATCATCGGCCTCACCAGAATCATTGAGAGCCTGAATTCCCTGCAGAATTAAGTGATTAAGATTGTTGGCCGCAGTGGCTCCACCGGCGATATCAACCCAAGGAATGTTTTGTGACAGACCCTTGTCTGCAATGATCAATTCGGTGGCACGGTCCAGGCCTGTATTGGTTGTCGCAACGTCCGTCTTGAGAGCTGTCAGCCAGCTGGCCACATCCGAAAGAGCGGCATTAGCATCACCATCCTCATTGAGAAATTGATTATTCGCATTGATTTCAAAACCAAAATGGTAGATACCATCCAGAACTGTATCGACGAGATTAAGACCTCTAAATAATTGATTGGCACCGTCATTCTGGATGGCATGGAAGCCTGTTGCCACACCATTTTCATCATCACCATGGAACACATCAAAGCTGGCACGACGACCAGGATCACTGCGCAGCCATTCACTCAAGCGACGAACATCATCGGAATCCAGAACAACATCATTGAAACTACCCGTGGCCTGCAATCCAGCCACAATCAGCTGATTGAGACCATTGGCGGCACGAATGCCTTCTGCAATGGCAGAGGCTTCCGTGTTTCCCGCCAGACCAGGATCCCGAGCGATCCAGCCAATGACCTGATCGAGACCGGAATTGGACTGCCCAGAAGGTTGGGCTGAATAGGCGGAGTAGGAACGGAGCGTGCTGGTCATGGCAAGGACTGGAGAAGGGATGGCTGAAGACAGCGCAGAACAAACGAAAGAACCTTTTGCTCGAAGACAGGGCAACCCCTCGATCGATTCAAAAGAACTCTCTGTGGCAATCACGTTTGCATGGTTTGAACATACAGCACTTGTCCACACCAACCAATGGGATTTCCACGACTTAACAGAACTTAATACCGGAAATAACCGCATGTAAGCCGAAGACTTTGGAGTAGAATCACCATGCATAGTTTAATGAGAGTGAATGTCAATAGCAGTTGCTTGCCAGGTCCCTCAACGCCATGGCAAGCGTCCATTGCTTTCATTCTTGCGATTGATTCGCAGATGCATTAGACAGGAATGGCGCTCCGCAGCCATGGCCATGTCCAACCCGCTGCCCAGGACCAACGGATGAGCCCCATGCGACGGATTGGATTAACTGGGGGCATCGCAAGCGGAAAAAGCACTGTGGCCCACCTGCTCGCCGACCAGTACGGAATCACCGTCCTCGATGCCGATCGTTTTGCCCGAGACGCCCTGGCTCCGAGCAGCTCCGCCACCAGAGCCGTGATCGGCCGCTATGGGCCCAGCGTGATCGCCCAGGGCCCTGGCCCTGGGCCCAAGACGGCGGAACCCCGCCTCGATCGCGCTGCCTTAGGCCGCATCGTCTTCGCCGACCCCCAGGAGCGCAGGTGGTTGGAGGCCCTAGTTCACCCGTTGGTGCGGGAGCGCTTTGCCAACGCCTTGGCCGAATTGGCACTGGTGCCCGTTGTGGTTCTGATGATCCCCCTGCTCTTTGAAGCTGGGCTGGAGGGGCTGTGCAGTGAGATTTGGGTGGTGGATTGCGGCAGTGAGGAGGAACAGATTCACCGCCTCATGGCGCGTGATCAGCTCGGGGAGGAGGAGGCGCGGGCCCGGCTGAAGGCCCAATGGCCGATGGATGTCAAACGGGCCCGGGCGGATGTGATCCTCTTCAACAGTGGCACCCGTTCAGCCCTGGCCCACCAGGTGCGGGACGCTTTGGCGAAGCAGCCCGGGCCGCTGCTCAGCGCGGCTGCCGCTCCGCCAGCCTCCGCACCAGACGCTCCCGGTGGTCTTCCAGCTGCTTGATGGCAAAGAGCATCCATTCCAGCTCGATGCGCACCTGCACGGGCAGATCGCAGTCCAAGTAAGCCTTCAGCGAATCGAGGGAAAGGTTGCCCCGGCGCAATTGGCTTTCTAGAGCCTCCAGCGGCTGGTCCGGTTCGGGGACGGAGGAACCGGTCATCCCTTGAGCCTCTCCATCAACAGTCGATTGGCCAATTGCGGATCAGCCCGGCCGCCGGTGCGCTTCATGAGCTGGCCGACGAAAAATCCCTGCAATTTGGTTTTCCCCGCACGGAAGGCCTGAACTTCGTCTGGATGGCTCTCCAGGAGCTCGCTGACGATGGCGGCGATGGCGGCAGGATCACTGATCATTCCCAAGCCCTTCACGTCCACCAGTGCCTTGGCGGAACCGCCAGCCTCCAGCAACTCCGGCAGGATGTCCTTGGCGATTTTTCCACTAATGGTGCCTTGGCGAATCAACGCCAACAACTCCGCCAGCTGGTTTGGGCGGAAGGGCAGTTGACCGTAGCCCAATCGACGGGCGTTCACATGGGCGGCGATGTCGCCGCAGATCCAGTTGGCGGCCGCCTTGGGGTCCGCCCCCGCGGCAACAGTGGCCTCGAAGTACTCCGCCATCGATCGCTCATCGGTGAGGACACGGGCGTCATAGGTGGATAGGGAAAACCTCTCAACGTACCGATGGCGCTTGGCCGCCGGTAACTCGGGTAATTCAGCCAACCAGGCCAATCGTTGCACGTCGCTGACCTCAATGGGGCCCAAGTCGGGTTCAGGGAAGTAGCGATAATCGCTGCTGCCCTCCTTGCTGCGCATTGGCTTCGTTAGCTGGCGCCCCTCGTCCCACAACCGTGTCTCTTGCCGGATCGGTTCGCCAGTTTCAATCGCTTTGATTTGTCGTTGAATTTCATACTCACAAGCTTTTTGAATGGCACTAAACGAATTCATATTTTTTATCTCCACCTTGACCCCAAAAGGAGCGTTTGGACCTGGTCGCACCGAAATATTGACATCACAGCGAAGCGAACCTTCCTGCATGTTGCCGTCGCTGACTCCGAGATAGCGCATGATGCGGCGAACCTCAGCGGCATACTCCGCCGCCTCCCGCCCGGTGCGCAGATCTGGCTTGCTCACAATCTCCGCCAAGGCGACCCCAGCTCGGTTGTAGTCCACCAAGGAATGGCTGCTGCCAGCCAACCTGTCACTTCCGGCATGCACAAGCTTGCCGGCGTCTTCCTCCATATGGAGCCGTTCGATGCCGATGGTTTTGACATACGTTTCTTTCCCTTTCTCAGCAACTTCAACTTCAATATGGCCGTCCGACCCAATGGGCTCATCGTATTGTGAAATTTGATAATTCTTGGGCAGGTCGGGGTAAAAATACTGTTTTCGATCAAATTTACTGTGGGCGGCAATTCGCATATTTAGGGCCAGGGCGGCCTTGACGGCATATTCAAGAACCTTGGCATTGAGAACGGGCAGGGTACCGGGTAGGCCACAGACCAACGGATCGATGTGGCTGTTGGGGTCATCGCCAAAGCTGGTGGAGGCGGGGCTAAAAATTTTGCTGGCCGTGCCCAACTGCACATGGATTTCCAGGCCGATCACCGCCTCCCACGACGGTGCGTCCGCCAAGGGCGGCGGGGTGGGCGAGAGGCTGGTGGCGGGTGCGGTCGTGGCGGCGCTGGCCATGGAGGGCTCGGTCAGGCGGCAGGGCCGCGAAGGACTGGCACGATCATACGGAGAGCCAATGGGTCCACTCCCGTCCCCCTCTGGCGACACTGGAAGCACTCTTGGTGACTTCGATGCTGCCGCGCGCTGCCGAGCCTGTGGTGATCCTCGGGGGTGGGTTGATGGGCTTGACCATCGCCCATGCCCTGGCCCAGCGCGGGGAAACCGTCCGGGTGATCAGCAGACGCCGCAGTGAAGCCGCGGGGTTTGTCGCCGCGGGCATGTTGGCGCCCCATGCGGAGGGGCTGGACGGCGGGCTGCTGGCCCTGGGACAGGCCAGCCTGGCTCGCATTCCACAATGGGTGGAGGAGGTGGAGGCCGATAGCGGACTGCCCTGCGGGTTGGGCATCGGCGGAATTGTGGTGCCCTTTGCCAGCACGGGGGAGAGGGATGCTTACCCAACGGCCCCGTTCGGCGAAGCCCTCAACCGGGGGGGCCTTGAACGGGAAGTGCCGGGTCTCGGGCCCCGCTGGCGGGCCGGACTGTTGTTTCGCCAGGACGGCCAAATCGACAATCGACGCTGTCTGATGCGGGCGCTGGAGGCGGCCTGCGTCCATCGGGGCGTGGCCTTTGAGGAGGGCACGGAAGTGGATGCCGTTCGCACGGCGACGGAATCCAGTGGTGCGTTAACGGGGCTGCGGATGCGGAGAGCCAATGGGGAGACGCACCTGTTGGCTTGCACGCGGGCGGTCTTGGCCTGCGGCGCGTGGGCAGGCCGGCTACTGCCGGACTTGCCCGTCTATCCCGTCAAGGGCCAGATGTTGTCCCTGCAGGCGCCACGGGGTGCCCTGAAGCGAGTGGTGTTCGGTCCAGGCACGTACATGGTGCCAAGGACGGATGGATTGGTGGTTGTCGGTGCCACGAGCGAACCAGAGGCTGGCTTTGCGGCGGGTTTGACGCCCGCGGGCCAACGTCAATTGGAAAGGGGACTGGCGGCCCTGTTCCCCGAGGCCAGCGCCTGGCCCCCAATGGAACGCTGGTGGGGATTTCGTCCGGGCACCCCCGATGGGGCTCCGCTGCTCGGGGCGAGTGCCATTCCGGGCCTAGGGGTTGCGACAGGCCACTATCGCAATGGCGTGTTGTTGGCGGTGATGACGGCCACGACTATTGCCGACAGCCTCACAGGCTCCGGGCAAGCCCCTGAAACGGCGCGGTGGTTGGAGCTCTTTGCCGCGAGCCGCTTTGCCAAGGCCTGAGGGCCACCGCGGGGGGGGGGGGGGGGGGGGCGCCAGATCCATGAAAGAGGG
>JBKCVY010000209.1:0-3168 GCA_046317475.1 Cyanobacteriota bacterium
CCTGAAGCGCATCCATGGGGTGCCCCGTGGCTGGAAAACACTTCATCATGTCGCGAATGCGGAAACTCACGCGCCGATGCATCTGCAACTGCTGTTCACATTCCCGCAGTGGGAAGATGGTGGGCCGTTCTCCCCAGATCAGCAGGTAGGCCGTCTCCAGGAAGCTGCTTTGCCGGGCCAGTTGGTCGAGGGGGTAGCCCCGGTAGGTGAGGATGCCCCTCGTCCCATCGATGTCGCAGATGGCGGATTGGGTGGCGGGCACCCCCTCCAATCCTGGACGGAAGGGGATGGGGGCAAGGGCGGGGGGTGGCGCCTCGCGCACCGCCGCGGGCTCAGTCGCTCCGCTGGCGTCAGCCTGTCCAGTGGGGCCGGCGGGGGGGGGCGTCGCCGCTGAACCGCTACCGGAGGTCTTTGCCGCCATGGCCGAACTGTCGTGCGCCTCGACCCTACGGCGTGATCCCCTCACGGCGTCGTAGCCCTGGTTGCCACGGGGCTTTCTGGGGGCTCACCCAGCGCCGATGAGCACCCTGGGCGTCAGGAGCAGCCGCAGCTGGGCACAGCCCTCCAAGGAGGGCGTGGGGATGGTTTGCGGCCACGACACCACCGCGATTCCAGCCTTTTTGAGCGCTACGGCGCCGGCCGGCGCCCCAATCAGTCGACAGGCCAAAAGTCCGAGATCGGGCTCATGTCCCACGAGAATCAGCCGTGTAGGGGAGCCCGTCGGTCCCTGTCCCAGCCACCCTTGGAGCAAGGGCAAGGGATCGGCCCCTGGGGCGAGGGCCCCGTCGCAACGGAATAGGGAGGCCAGCCCGGCCTCCATGGCGATCTCGCCCGTTTGTCGCGCGCGCGTCAGGGGGCTTGAGATCAGGGTGGGGGCCTGCAGCCCCACTTGGCAAGCCCGCTGGCAGATCTGCCTGGTGCGTTGGCGACCCTCAGGTGTGAGGGCTCGGAGCCGATCTTCCCTGGCCCCATGGGGTTCGGCGATGCCATGGCGCAACAACACCAGGTCCCAATCAGCCATGGGGCGTCTCCGCGAATTGGAGCTGGGCGGTCCAGCGCACGGGGGCTTGGTCGGGCTCGATGGCCAAGGCCAGGCTCCGCAACCCCGGAGCCAAGGGGCCCCCGGCCAGGGTGGTGAGGAGGGTCCAGGGCTGCCATCCCTGGAGGAGCGCGCTGGCGTCGTCCTCCCCCAACACCCATCGCAAGGGGGCTTGCGGATGGCCCAGGGCCGCCAGCTGTCGCTCGCGGGCGATTCCATCACGACCGGCCGGCCGGCTGTTGAGCAGGCCCAAGCCTCCACCCCACCAGGCCAACCCATCCATTTCCCGTCGCCAGCCCGCCACGGTGGCCCGCAGGTCCTCAGGCCCATCGCCTTTCGCCCCCTGGCCCCCAACGGCGAGCAGGCGAGTCCATACCGTGACGCTTTCGTCTCCCACCTCCAGGGGGGCCTCAATGAGCCCCTCCGCCGCCAAGGGGGCTTCCAGGGCGGCGGGAGGAGGGGCTTGGGAGTCTGTGCCGATGAGCCACCCAGCCGGGCTGGTGGACACCACCAGCAAATCGTGATCCGCGGCGGCGATACGGGGAGGGAGGGGGCCGCCCGCAGGGGGGGTGATGATCCGTTGGACCAATGGCTGTAGCCAGGGCTGGGCGAGCAGATCGGCTGGATCGCGGAGCAGCGCCAAGGTGGTGGGTGCCCCGCGGAGCTCCTTCAGCAGTTGGCGTTCCAGGGCATCCTCATCTGCGGGCTTGGAGGGGGACCCAGGGAGGGTCTCCCCTGCCACCGCCAGGGGCGCATCGGATGGAGGGGAGGAGGGCGATGGCGGCAGATGGAGCAGACCCTCGAAGGTCAATTGGCGTCCAAGGGGATGGACGGTTCCCACCAGAAGGGGCCCCGCGCCGTCGGTCACACGTTCCAGGGAGGGCCATCCCAGCCAGGGCCCAAAGGCTCCGGAACGGGCCACCAGCAGGGCCATGCCGTCCCCCAACCGCTCCACCCCTTGACGGAGGGGCGGAAGGCCCGCCTGGTTCAAGGTGTCGATCTGGGAGACATCCAGGGCTCGCTCCAAAGTGGCTCGTCCCGAGGCGATCAGCACCAGATCGTCCTGGACCAGAGCCGTCGCCAGGGGCACAGGATCCCTCCCGACCAAGGCCCCCCGGCCGCTGATGAGGCCCATGCCCCGATACTGGCTGAGTTGAAGGCCGCTGCCAGCGAGGCTGCGGGATTGCCAAAAGCGTTGAAGGAAGCGCCGGGCGCCATCGTCGTCCTTGCTGCTGAGGGCGAGCAGCCAGCTGCCGCCGGTGCCGTCCTCCGGGGTGTTCAACAGCGCCAGGCCAACCTCCGGAGCCAGCCATTGGGCCACTTCATCGTGGTAGTCGAGGCCGGCCGCGGCGAAGGCCCCATCCCGCAACCGCTCAACGGTTTGGGCGGCCTCGTCCCTGTGGCGGAGTGGCGCCACGGCCCTTGCGTAATCGACGGGTTGTTCCCCGTCGCTGAAGAGATAGAGGGTGAAGGGCGCCTGGCGCGGCACAAAACGGGCCGCGCGGGGAATGGTGAGGGTGTGATGCTGGAGGCTGAGGGGCCCCCGTTGCCACACCAGCCACCAGCTCCCCCATCCCACCCCCAGGGCCAGGACCGCGAGGGCGCAGAGACCAGCACGGAAGGGCCGCCCCTTCAGTCCGCTTGAGCAGGAGCCCCTATCCTGCTCCCCCTTGCCCCCGTCCGACCATTCGCCCCCCTCGCGGTCCAAGGGGCGCCCCCTCTCTCCTGAGCCGTCCATGACTTCCTCCCCCGCTGACATCCCACCCAAATCGATCACGGCCGAGCAGCTTTGGGACCGACTGCGGGAGGGGGACATCCTCCAATTGGTGGATGTGCGTGAAGATGGGGAACTGTCCTTGGCCCGCCTGCCCTATCCGCTCATCCATTTCCCCTTGAGCCGCTCTTCGGAATGGCTTCCGGAGGTCCCGGTTCGGTTGCGACGCGAGCTGCCGGTGGTGGTGATCTGCCACGCCGGCGTGCGCAGCTGGCAGTTCGCCTGCTGGCTTCAGCAGATGGAGGGATATCCGGACGTTTGGAACCTGGAGGGGGGGATGGAGGCCTGGAGCGTCCGTGTGGATCCTTCCATCCCCCGTTATTGAAGGTTCGGGTCCCGCGGGGCCTTTGTAGGG
>JBKCVY010000210.1:0-10475 GCA_046317475.1 Cyanobacteriota bacterium
ACCACAACCTCTGAGGGCCCCTCTCCCGACGCCCCGGCCTCCCCGCCTTCCGTACCTGCCACCAGCGCTGCCGGCCCCATCGTTCCCCCAGCGCCTCCCTCTCCCCCTGTTCCCCAGCGCCGCTCCGCCCCATTGACCTCCCCCACCCCACCGCGGGGCATTGCCCTGGGCCTGATCGAAACCCGCGGCCTGGTTCCAGCCATCGAAGCCGCCGACGCCATGACCAAGGCTGCGGATGTCACCCTGTTGGCCCGTGAATTCGTGGGCGGCGGCTACGTCACCGTCATGGTGCGTGGTGAAACCGGCGCTGTGAACGCCGCCGTTCGCGCCGGCGCTGACGCCTGCGAACGGGTGGGCGACGGTTTGGTGGCCGCGCACATCATTGCTCGCCCCCACGGTGAGGTGGAGCCTGCTCTTGCGGCCAGCGGCGCCACCCGCAGGCTATGAGCGGCATGGCCCCCACCCACCCGCGCGTGCTGGCCGATCTGGGCCGGGCCCTCAGCCTGGAACTGACGGCCGTCCAGCAATATCTCACCCAAGCCGTGCTGGTGGAGCTCTGGGGCGACAGCCAGGCGGCCGAACGGTTTCGACGGGAAACCGTGGAGGAAATGCAACATGCGGAGCGCCTGGTGAAGCGCATGATCAGCTTGGGAGTCGCCCCAGGGGCCTCCCAGCTGCAGCCCGCCAGCCACGCCAGCGACCTCCACGGCCTGTTGCTCCTCAACCAGGATCTGGAAGCCCGCCTCGTGGCCCACTACGCCGAGGCCATGGCCCTTTGTCAGCGCATCGGTGACGCGGAGAACGCGGCGTTCTTCCTCGACCTGTGGCGAGAGGAACAGCAGCATGGCGAGGCCTTGGCAGCCTGGCTGGACAGCCTGCGAACCCCGGCCGTCCCACCCCTCCTGAGGGCAACCGTTTGAGCGGCCCCCCTCCCCTCCACCCCCAAGGATCCCCCCCTCCGGGCCGGTTCCTCGCGCTGCCTCCCCAAGGGACCCCATGATCAGTTCTTCCTTGGTTTCCCCCTTGCCCCTGCCCATTCAGCTGGCCTGGCTGATCCCCCTCTATGGATTCAGCGGCGTGCTCCTGTCCCTCCCCTGGGCCGCGGGCTGGATCAAGCGCAACGGCCCGCGACCAGCGGCCTATCTCAACCTGCTGCACACCCTGATCGCCGTTCTCCATGGCAGCCTCATCATCCAGGAGGTGTTGGCCCTCGGCCCCCAGCACCTGGAATGGCCCTGGTTCCATGTCGCCGATCTCGATCTGCGCATCGGCTTTGATCTCACCCTCACCAACCTGGCAGCCCTGGAGCTCGTCACCTTCATGAGTTTGGTGGGACAGGTGTTTGCCCTGGGCTACCTCGACAAGGAATGGTCCCTGGCCCGCTTTTACGCCCTGGGCGGTTTCTTCGAGGGAGCCATGGCTGGGGTGGTGTTGAGCAGCAACATCTTCATCTCCTATTTCCTGCTCGAGATGCTCACCCTCTCCACCTACCTGCTGGTGGGGTTTTGGTATGCCCAACCCCTGGTGGTGACGGCCGCGCGGGATGCCTTTCTCACCAAGCGGGTGGGCGATGTGTTGCTGCTGATGGCCGTGGTGGCCCTCGCCGCCTGGGCCCCCTCCCTCTCCTTCGATGCCCTGGAGCGTTGGTCCGCCACGGCCCTGGCGGAGGGAACGATCACCCCCCTGGCGGGCACGCTCATCGGCCTGGGCCTCATTGCTGGGCCCATGGGCAAATGCGCCCAATTCCCCATGCATCTTTGGCTGGATGAAGCCATGGAGGGTCCCAACCCCGCCTCCATCCTGCGCAACTCCGCGGTGGTCACCTGCGGCGCCCTAGTGCTGGTGAAAGTCATGCCCCTGCTGCGGCTTTCGCCCTTGGCCATCCAGGTGCTGCTCGTGGTGGGCACCATCAGCGCCCTGGCTGGGGCCCTCGTCGCCATCGCCCAGGTGGATCTCAAGCGGGCCTTTTCCTATGGCACCACCTCCTATCTGGGACTGGTTTTCATCGCCATCGCCCTGCGCCAACCCGCCATTGCCCTGCTGTTGCTGCTCGCCCATGGCCTGGCCAAAGCCCTGCTGTTCATGAGCGTGGGCTGCGTCATCGCCACCACGAATTGTCAAGACATCACCGAATTGGGCGGCCTTGCCCGCCGCATGCCCGCCACCACGTCCGCCTATCTCATGGGCGGTTTGGCCCTCACGGGCATCGTGCCCCTGGCGGGGTTTTGGTGCCTGGCACGCCTGGTGGAGGTGCTGTTGCCCCAGTCGCCAGTCTTCGCCGCCGTCGTGCTGCTCACCAACGGGTTGACCGTGTTCAATCTGGTGCGGGTCTACCGCCAAGTGTTCCTCGACGATCCCCACCCCAAAACCAAACGCACCCCGGAAGTGAATTGGTTGATGGCTTTGCCAATGGTCAGCCTCGCGGTGCTTGTGGGGGTGCTGCCCGCCGTGATCGGACGCCTCGAGCCCTATCTGGGCCTCGGTCCAGTGTCTCCCCTGGCTGGGGTGATGGTGCTGGCCAGTGGCCTGCTTGGCCTGGTGGTGGAGCTCACCGTGCCCGTCGCCAGCTTCTCCTCCCGCTCCGCCATTCGCCCCTTTCGGGCCCTGCAGGATCTGCTGGCCGCCGATTTCTACACCGATCGCCTTTACCGCAACACGATCGTGGCTTTTGTCGCTGGCCTGGCCCGCCTCACCATTGGCGTGGATCGCAAGTGCGTCAGTGGCCTCGCCGAGCGGGTGGGTTCAGCCTCCCGTGCCACGGCTGAAGGGCTCAAACTGGGTGTCAGCGGCCAACTGCAAAGCTATGTGCTCACCCTGGTGTCCGCCATCGTGCTCCTTTTCGCCAGCCTGGCCTGGCTGCAACGCTGAGGTGAAGCCATGTTGAGCCTGCTTCTTCTCATCCCTTTGCTGGGCTCCCTGCTGCTGGCCCTCTGGCCCGGCCACCCTCCGGCGGGGCAGATGCGCAAGGTGGCCCTGCTGGTGCTCTCCTTCCAGGTGGTCGCCAGTCTGGTGGTGCTTTGGGCCGTTGATCCCCTCCAGGGGGGGATGCAGCTGCGGGAGTCCCTGCCCTGGATTGAGGGCCTTGGGCTCACCTACAGCTTGGCGGTGGATGGGTTGTCCCTGCCCCTGGTGGTGATCAACGGGGCCCTGAGTTTGGTGGCGGGGATCTGCACGCGCGACATCAGCCAACGGCCTCGCGTCTACTTCGCCCTGCTCCTGCTGATCAGCGCGGCGGTGAACGGTGCGTTTTTGGCCCAAAATCTGCTGTTGTTTTTGTTGTTCTATGAACTGGAACTCATCCCCCTTTGGCTTCTGATCTCCGTCTGGGGTGGGGCGGAAAAAGCGGCTGCGGCCACAAAGTTTCTGATCTTCACCGCCATGTCCGGCATCCTGATCCTGGCGGCATTTCTCGCCCTGGCGGTGTTGCGGGGCTCCGCTGATTTCAGTTTCCTGCCGGTGAGTGGCGAACAGCTCAGTTTGGGCAGCCAAATGGTGTTGCTCGCCATGTTGCTGGTGGGTTTTGGCATCAAGGTGCCCCTGGTTCCCTTCCACTCCTGGTTGCCGGATGCCCACACCCAGGCCTCCACTCCCGTGTCCGTCCTGTTGGCGGGTGTGCTGTTGAAGTTGGGCACCTACGGCATCTTGCGCTTCGGCCTGGGCCTGTTTCCTGAAGCCTGGACCCAGCTGGCTCCCTGGCTTGCCATCTGGGCCGCCATCTCCGTGCTGTATGGCTCCCTGGCCGCCATCGCCCAACGGGACATGAAGCGGATGGTGGCCTACAGCTCCGTGGGACACATGGGCTCGATCCTGCTGGCCGCCGCTGCCGCCACACCAGTCAGCCTGTTGGGCGCGGAATTTCAGATGGTCAGCCATGGATTGATTTCCGCCTTGCTCTTCCTCCTGGTGGGCATCGTCTACCGCAAAACCGGCACCCGCGATCTGGAGGTGTTGCGGGGGCTGCTCAATCCCGAGCGGGGCTTGCCCTTCACCGGCACCTTGATGATTCTCGGGGTGATGGCCAGTGCGGGGATGCCGGGGATGTCGGGCTTCATCTCAGAGTTTTTGGTGTTCCGGGGTTCCATCTCAGCCTTTCCGGCGGCCACCTTGCTCTGCATGGTGGGCTCGGGTCTGACGGCGGTGTACTTCCTGCTCCTAGTCAACCGTGTGTACTTTGGCCGGTTGGCCATCACGCCCGTGGTTGATCCCCTTCGCCACAGCCGGCTGGACATCCGCCTGGCGCCGGTGGCCCCTAGGGAGACGATTCCCGCCACCGCCCTGGCCCTGACGGTCGTCGTGCTTGGTATCGTGCCGTCCCTGCTGGGGACCGTTTCAGAGAGCACAACCACCGCCATGGCCAAGGTGCCCCAAATCCTCTTGGCCTTCATCACGGAACGGGGAGTGAGCTGATGCCTGTCATCCCCGAGCTGTTGACCCGCAGCGGTGGCCAACCCGATGCCGCGGAACTGGAGCGCCGTCTCCTGGCTGGGGAACCCCTGCTGGCGGAGTCGGCCAACCACCGCATGCAAGTGGTGGATGTGCTGGAGAGCTATGGCGTGGTGTTGGATGCCTACAGCCGCAATCTGATTTATCAAGCTGAGCGGCAATTTCTCAACCCTTTGCCCATCTTCAAATACTTGGACGGTGATCATAGCTTGGCCAAGATCTGGAGACATTTAATTCACGATCGCATCAACTTTGAATACGCTGAGTACTGCATGCGTTCCATGCTCTGGCATGGCACGGGCGGGCTGGATGCCTATCTGGACAGCGAGGAGTTTCAACAGAACTGTGCGGCCATCATCCAACAGAAAACCAAGCGTGATCCACTTTTGGCGGCCCTAAACCCCCTCTTTCCCGATTTCCTGCCGGAGCTGATTCGCACCGCCGCCACGACCCATGCCCTGGGCCAGTTTTGGCGTGTGATGAGTGATCTGTTTCTCGATTTGGCCGTCGCGGATCAGCAGGGTCGTTTGGCCTCCATCGATGATGTGGTGGAGTTCATCAAGGCGGGCCTTGTCGCGGCGGCGGCCAATCCGATCTCGTATGGCGTCACGGTGGCTGGACAAGCATTTTGGGTTCTGCCCCCGCAAGCCAACCTCACCTTTCTCATGGACGTGGCGGTGCCCTACGTGGAAGCGGTGTTTCTGCGGGGAACGCCCTTTCTGGGCACCGTGTCGTTCAATGCCCAGGCGCGCCAGATTCCGCCTGATCAGGGGGCGTTCGCCTACGGGGCGCTCTACGCGGATCCCCTTCCCTCCATGGGGGCGGGCATTCCCCCGAGCTTGCTGATGCAAGACATGTACCGCCACCTGCCGAGCCGCTTGCACGCCTGGTATCACACCCAAGGCCGGGGCGAAGGGGACGTGCGGGTCAAGATCTGCATGAGTTTTCAGAAGGCGATGTTTTGTGTCACCAATGCGGCCATTCGCGGCACCTTTCCCCATCCCCTCTCCAGCGTCGATCCTGGCGAGCGGGCGGCCAACCAGGCCTATGCGGCCGCTTGGAGTGGGCGGCTCAGCCAGGCCCGCACCGATTGCCTCTCCGTCCTGGATGAGGCCAGCCCGGAGGACGCCGGGGCGGTGGTCCCACGGCGGACTCAAGGCGTAACCTGATGGCATGGAACAACCTTGGACTCACCGATTGCGTCCAGAACGTCTGGAGCGGCGCATCGAGTTTGCGGATTACGAGAGCACCCGTGAGTTTTTGCAGCGCTTGAACAGCCTTTCGGAAGAGGCGGGCCGCTTCCCTGACATCAGCTTTGGTCGGACCTACGTCAATCTCACCGTTCGCGCCGAAGACGACCCCGGCGCGATCGGTCCCCAAGACCACTCCTTTGCTGCGGCGATTGATGAGCTTCTCTGAGGGCCCAGCGGCAGACGAGCCACGGATTGATCTGCAGGCGGCCTACGACGCGGCTGGCATCCAGCAGTTGCTCAGCCAACTGGACGAGGAGCTGATTGGCCTCCGTCCCGTCAAGGCACGGATTCGGGAAATTGCGGCCCTCCTGGTGGTCAACCGGGCACGGGAGCAAATGGCGCTACAAACCACGCCGCCCAGCTTGCACATGTCGTTCACGGGCCAACCGGGAACGGGCAAGACGACGGTGGCCGAGCGCATGTCAAAAATCCTTCACAGCCTGGGCTATGTGCGTAAGGGCCATGTGGTGACGGCAACCCGTGATGACCTGGTGGGTCAATACATCGGGCACACGGCACCCAAAACCAAGGAAATCCTCAAAAAGGCCATGGGTGGGGTGCTGTTCATTGATGAGGCGTATTACCTCTACCGACCCGGAAACGAGCGGGATTACGGGGCGGAAGCGATAGAAATTTTACTGCAAGTTATGGAAAATAGTCGCAATGACCTTGTCGTGATCTTTGCGGGATACAAAGAACGCATGGACGTGTTCTACCAATCGAATCCTGGTCTCTCCTCCCGGGTGGCAAACCACATTGACTTTCCGGACTACAACAATGATGAATTGCTTGCCATAGCCAAATTAATCCTGGCCAGTGAAAACTACCGCTTCAGCGAGGAAGCCTTGGCAGCGTTTGCCAGCTACATCCAACGGCGTCGCCAACTTCCCTACTTTGCCAATGCCCGCTCCATTCGTAACGCCATTGATCGCGCACGCATGCGCCAGGCCAATCGCCTCTTCACCAAAACTGGCGCCACCTTGACCAAAACGGACCTCATGACCATTGAGGCTGCAGACATCATGGCCAGTCGTGTTTTTGCTGGCGAAGTGGAGGGGCTTGAGAAAGGTCAGCCCGTCACGCACCTGTCTTGAGCTGACGCTGCCAGTCAAGGGATTGGTCCAACACATGGGTAAACCATTTGGCGGACTGGGAGGTGCTGAACTGGGCTATTTTTTCGGCATGGATGTGGAAAGCTTGCTGATAGGATGAATAATTCTCCTTAATCTTCCTTAACCCATCCAGAATTTCATCTGCATTGAGCCCGTCCACATAGCAGCCAATTTGGAGATCAAGCAGGATTTCCCGGAGGGGATTTTGCTTCGGGCCCAGGACTAATACGGGTTTCTTGTGACCAAGATAATCAAAGAACTTGGAAGGTAAGTTATCAACATGCCTGGGGCCAATGATCACCAGTTGCACATCACTGTCTTCCGCCACCCAATGGGATGGTGCATAGGCAAGGATGGGCTCAATATGGATAATTTGGCTGAGCAATGGGTCTGTCTTGATTTGCTGTTTTGCGCTTGGATACAGAAAACCATGGATCCTTAATTCCATGGCTGGGCCGTTTCCTGCTTCCTGACAAAAGCGTTTCATCGCCATGAGAAAAGGCTCCAATGGCCGCCATTCCGGCAACATGCCAAGATAGACATACTGAAGAGGCTTGGGTCGCGTTGTGTGGGCATAGGACTGGGCGAATGGGCTGCGTCCAGCATGGTAAAACTCGGGAGATTCGGGGTAACTTTCCACAAAGAAGTAAGCTTTTTGATCTGCGATGAGCCCCGCTTCAACATAGCGTTGTCTCGTCAATGGGGAGGTGAAGAAGACGCCACAGGCCTGATCCAGAATCGCCTGCTGGACGTCAGGCCGCCGAGGAATGAAAGCATTTTCCTGACGCGTGCCATAGGGATCGGTAAAGATCACAAAAAATGGCTTCTTCAATTCTTTGGCGAGGGGACTGACAAGTTCAAGCATTTCAAAATCAGGACTGAGCCCAGCAATGATGTCGTAATTCCACTGGTCCTCCGCCCTCCGCACAATTTTTGCGATCCCAGCCTGCATGTAGCCCCTGCTGTCGTGACCCGTGATCCGCTCAAAAGCCTGGGCCAAGAATTGCAGGAAAGCATTATAATAAAAAAGAAAATTACCTTTTCGCAATCGATTCTTCCGCACCGAAAAACATCGCGATGCCGAAACATTTGAGCTGTAGTGTAGACGGGATCGAGGATAATCAAGCCGTTCTACAAGAACGGAAAAAAGTTGGGGGGAAGGGCCAGCGAAATGAAATTCCCAACCGTTGCTCTCCAGGAAGGGACTCTGCTTGTCAAACATGCTCGCCTGTACACCGTTGCAGCCTGGTGGCTGGGACATGACCAGCAACAATCTCTTCATAAAATGTAGGTTTTGATGGACTGGCTACGCAGTTTGATTTTCATTTTACGCCACTACCTCCGTTTGCGCGAATCGATCTGCAACAGATCTCTCACCTGTTGTATCCGTCGCGCCAGACCAGGATCGACATTGATTTTTTTTTCCACCTGTTCCACGGCATACATCACCGTGGAATGATCCTTGCCGCCAAACATTTCCCCAATCCTCGGCAGGGAAAGGGTGGTGGTTTGACGCATCAGAAACATGCCCACCTGGCGGGCCTGGCTCACGGCCCGTTTCCTGCTCGCGCTTCGCATCTCCTCCACGGATACTTCAAAAATCTCCGCCACCATGTCCAGCACCTGTTGGGGGGTCACATCCACACTTGTGCCCGCCGGATCCAGCATGGGTGAAACCGATTCGACGGTCATCGGCAGGCCAGTGATAGAGACAAAGGCCACAACCCGCGTCAAGGCACCCTCCAGCTCGCGAATATTGGAAGTGAAGCGTCCAGCGATGTAATGGATCAACTCCCGCGGCAGGGACATGTGTTCCTGCTCGGCCTTTTTATGGAGGATGGCCATGCGCGTCTCTAGATCGGGCGCCTGGATATCGGCGATCAAACCCATGGAGAAACGAGAAATCAGGCGTTCCTGCAGCCGGGGAATTTGGCTGGGGGGACGATCGGAGGCAATTACAATCTGTCGCCCCGCTTCGTGCAGGGCATTGAAGGTGTGAAAAAACTCTTCCTGCGTATATTCCTTTCCCTCGATGAATTGAATATCATCCACCAAAATCAAATCGGCCGCCCGGTAGTGGTTACGGAAGGCCTGCATGCCATCTTTGCGAATGGCCTGAATCAAATCATTGGTAAATGTTTCCGTGGACACATAGCACACCCGCGCGCCGGGATTGATTTCCAGTCTGTAGTGGCCAATCGCCTGCATGAGGTGTGTTTTCCCCAGGCCCACGCCGCCGCACAGGAACAGGGGATTGAACTCCCGTCCTGGCGCCTCCGCCACGGCCAGCGCCGCGGCATGGGCCATCCGGCTGTTGGGACCCACGACGAAGCGATTGAAGACGTAACGGGGATTGAGGCCCGCCTCCCCTCCGTAGTTGGGATCGGTCCGGCCCCGGTCCTGGGACTCCTTCTCCAGCGCCGGTTTGGCCGCAGGCGCCCCGCCAGGGGGCGCCACGGGCTGGCCAGGGAAGCTGCCCTCCAGGGATCCGGGGGTGGCCAGCGGCGCCACCGCCGAGTCCTCCGGCGCCACCTCCACCGCGACCATGACGGGACGCTGGGCCAAATCGGAAGCCAGCTGCTGGATTTGGGCCAGGTAGTGCTTGCGCAACCAGGCGCAGGCGAAACTGTTGGGGGCCTGCAGCTCCAGATGGTCGGGGCTGATGGCCCGGCAGCGTGCCGGCCGGATCCACGTTTCAAAGGTGGGCTTGCTGAGGGTGGCCTGGAGCGCATCCTGCACTTGGGGCCAAAGGTCCTCGCCCTGCTGCACCACCCCTCCCGGTCATCAAACCAGGAATATAAGCAGGCCCCCGGGAACCGAATCGGGCGGGACTGCCCTTAAATGCGGGAGGTGTTGTCCTTCCTTCATGGTTCCTCGGCCCATCCCAGTGACCCTGTCGGCGGTGGTGTTGCTCGGAGCCTTGACAGGGTGCACCACAGCCTTTCAGCCCAAAAGCTCGCCAGCCACACGGCAGCGGATCAGCGACGCTCCCTCCAGTCCGGTGCTGCAGCCCACCAGCAACATCATCGTGGCCGCCGTGGAAAAGGTGGGACCCGCCGTGGTGCGCATCGACACCGTCAAACGTACCCTCAATCCCCTGGGCGGGCTGTTTGGCCAGGGCCCAACCATTCAAAAGCAGCAGGGGCAGGGATCCGGCTTCATCACCCGCTCGGACGGGGTGCTGCTCACGAATGCCCATGTGGTGGATGGCGCCACCGAGGTGGGGGTGACTCTGCCGGATGGCCGCAGCTTTTCAGGCAAGGTGCTGGGTGCGGACCCCCTGACCGACGTGGCGGTGGTGAAGGTGGTGGCGACGGGCCTGCCTGTCGCGCCCCTGGGGGACTCCAGCAGGGTGCGTCCGGGGGAATGGGCCATTGCCATCGGCAATCCCCTTGGCCTGGACAACACCGTCACCGCGGGCATCATCAGCGCGATCCAGCGCACCAATGCGGTCGGCGAAGGCCAGCGGGTGCCTTACATCCAAACCGATGCGGCCGTGAACCCTGGCAACAGCGGGGGGCCCCTGATCAACGATCGGGGCCAGGTCATCGGCATCAACACCGCTATCCGTCAGGCCCCGGGCGCCGGATTGAGTTTTGCCATCCCCATCAACACCGCCCGCAAAATCGCGGCCCAGATCATGGAGCGCGGCTACGCCACCCATCCC
>JBKCVY010000211.1:0-3480 GCA_046317475.1 Cyanobacteriota bacterium
GTAGGGGCGCAGGGGGCCTTGGCCGCTGAGGGGACGGCTGCCCTCCCGCGGCACCAGGGCCCGCAGATAGGCCGTGAGGTCCTCCAGCACGCGGGGATCGGCGTTCTCATTGATGGTGAGCGAGCAGCTGGTGTGGAGCGAGCTCAGCAGGGCCAAGCCCGTGTCCAGGCCAGAGGCGCCGATCTCCTGGTTGAGGGGATCGGTGAGGGCCGTGAAGCCCTCGCCACGGGTGGTCACCTCCAGATAGCGCAGAACCTGTCGCAGAGGTCCCTCCGATCAGCATGGGCTCACGCTAAGGGCAGCCAAGGGACGGGGTGGGGCGCCATCCCCAAGGCCCCCCCGGAAGGAACCCCCTGGCTGGCAACGGCCGTCAGCCGGTGATGAATTGGCTGGCGCCGATCGTGCCGCTGAAGCCGGTCACCTCGATCAGGGCATCGGCGTTGGCATCAAAGCCCGCCGTGGCGTTGTTGATGGCGACAAACCAACGGGTGGTGGCCCCACTACCCAATTGGAGCGTGGCGGCGTAGTGGGCCAGAAAGCTGGAGGGGGTGAGTTTGGCGGTGAGGGCGGCGGCGGTGAGGGCGGTGACGGGGCCAGCGTTGAGGAAGCCCGCGCGGGCGGTGGGGACGAGGAAGCTGTCGCCACCGGAGGCCCCATTGAAATCCGTGATCCCATCCAGGAAGGAGGAGCCCAGGCGCGAATGGGTCAAGATCCTGTAATCAAACCGGTCGGCCCCCCCGCTGCCCGTGAGGCGGTCAGCACCAAAGCCGCCGCTGAGGGTGTTGTTGGCCCCGTCCCCCGTCAGGGTGTCGTTGAAACGGGAGCCAACGATGGCCTCGAAGGTTGAGAGCGTGTCCATCCCCCAGCCGTTGGCCACGCCGGTGAGCAGGTTGACGGTGACGGCGTTGGGGGCGGTGCCGTAGTTGACCGTGTCGAGCCCAACGCCCCCATCGAGAATGTTGTCACCGCTGTTGCCGGTGATGACGTTGTTCAGGTTGTTGCCATAGATGGAATGGTGACCCGAACCCTTGAGGATGAAATGTTCAACATTGTCATCCACGCTGATGTTTTGGGTGGTGGTGGAGGCGGTGGAGTATTCGATGGTATCCGTGCCTTCGCCAGGATTTTCGGTGATGTATTGCCAACTTGTGTCAAAGGTCCGATTGATGACATACGTGTCATCGCCAGGGCCGCCGATCAGGTTGTCGTACTGGCCGCCTCCCCCATCCAGGCGATTGTTGCCGCTGTTGCCACGGATCACGTTGGCCGCGCCATTGCCGATGGCATTGATGTTGGTGGTGCCCGTCAGGGTGAGATTTTCCACTCCGGCGGGGAGGGTGAAGCTGGCACCGTTGGCGCCGCTCACCTTCCAGGTGTCGGTGAGGGTGACGGAAGCGGTGGTGAGCCCTGGCACCAGCACCGCATTGGTGGGATCAAAGAGGCGCACACGGAACGTTTCATCCTCTTCTGCCCAATCATCATTGACGATAGGCACCTTGATGGTTTGGCTCGTCACGCCGGCGGCGAAGGTGAGCACGCCAGAAGTGAGAGTGTAATCACTGCCATCTTGGGCGGTGTCGCCATCAAAAGGTTTGTTGATTGTTTCGTAGTTGACCGTGACCGTCGAGGTGCTGGCGGTGGAGAGGGTGACGGTCAGGGTCGCGTGTTGTGGAGACGTTTGCCCCTCCACAACCGGTGCGTTGGGACCGGCCAGGGTCAGGATCGGTTTGGTGGTGGGCTGGGTGAGCTTGAGCTCGCCCCTATCCCCCCAAAGGATGCGATTGCCTGAAACATCCAAATCGGGCAGGGAGGAGAAGTCCTCATCCTGGGTGAGTTGGACCTTTGCGGGGGATGGACTGCTGGCGTCGTAGAGATAGAGTTGTCCAAGGCGCGGCAGGCCAAGATCGCTATCTGACGCACCACCACCGGTGGGTAACGCCAAATAAACTAATTTACTCCCTCGCAGGGTAAGGATGGGGGATGTCAGGTTGTCAGGGCTGCCACCATAGGTGCTGGAGGATAGGTCCGCTAATGCGTTGTCATCCACTGTGATTGTTTTGCTTCCATTGAAGAGTTTGAGAATGGCAGTATTCGGACCCGGATAGGAGTCGCCGGGCTTGTTCTCCAACCACGCCACAAGATTGCCGCTGACCTCAATGGCACGGGGACTGATGGCATTGTATTGAAGAGGGCCCAGATCTGCGCTGAGCTGCGTGACTTTTTTCGTGGATGAGTTGTAGGACTGCAAAGAAAATTTGCCCGAAGATTCGAGCTGCTGAAAGATGAGAGTATTGCCTGCTATGAGCGGATGATAAACGTCCTTATTAGTGGTGACCTGGCGTGTATTGGTGCCATCAAAAAAGAAAAGATTTTCCTGGTTGTTGTTCCATTGCAGCCAGGCTGCCCTGTTGCCACTCAACACAGGGCTGTAATCATCAAGGTTGTTATTGGTGAGGGCACGGGTGGTGGTGCCGTCGTTGAGATAGATCTCGTAATCGTTGCCATCATGGGAGGCCCAAGCCAGCCGGCTGCCGGAGAGTTGAACATCTTCTTCCCCCACCGCATTGGTTGTCACGCGGGTGACGGTATTGCCTTGGTGGCGATAGATGTCGTAGGAGTTACTGGCGCCATCCCAATCCTGCCAGGCAGTGATGTCGCCATCAATCATTAAATTATAGGGATCCTTGGTGCTGGCGATTTTTGTTGTGACACCTGCGCTGTAGCGAAACAAGGCAAGCGTTGATCCTTCGGGTCTGAAATAGGAAACTGAGCCATCAGAAAGGATGGATGTTCCAAAGTATCCATAGGTGCTGTAGATGCTGTTGGCAATGATTTTTGCGCTCGTGCCGTCATAGAAGTTGAGGATGCTGTTGGCTCCCTTTCGCGTCAGCCAGGTGGCCTGGAGGCCGGAGATCTTGTATCGGATCCCTTCCTTGCCCCTGGTTGGGCTGAACACAGTTGTCGTTTCATAGACCACGGGCGCCGCCTGCTCCACCGCCACGGGCACCCCATCCAGGATCAAGGTGCGTCGATCGTCTTCCGCCAAGATGCGCTGCCGTTCGCTGGCGCTGGGCGTGAGGCCCCGCACCAGCAGCGAAAACAATTCACCCTCATCCCCCGGCCGATCGCTGGGGTTGATGCGGGCGTCCATGGCATGGCCGATCTCTTCGAGCAGCACCGCCCGCAGCTCAGAAAGGGGAGCTTCCGCCAAAAAACGATCACTCAACAGGATCGTGTCGCTGGCTCGGGCATAGGCCGCGTTGGCGCCCGCGAGCTGGGAGGCGCTCACCACCCGCACCCGCGCTAACGGGCCCAACTCCTGGCGAAGCAGTTGGGCTTGGAGGGCATGCGCCGTCGCCTGGCTGCCGTCGCCGCCAACCACCGAAGCCAGCGGGCTGAGGACGTCCCCCTTGGCGGCGAAGCCCGCCAAATCGGCGGCGACAGCTTGCAACGCCTGTTGGAGTTTGGCCATGGTAACCA
>JBKCVY010000212.1:0-5416 GCA_046317475.1 Cyanobacteriota bacterium
CCTCACGGTGAATTACACCGTTGCCGGCACGGCCTTGCTCGGCACGGACTACACGGGCATCGCCGCCTCACCGGCGACCAAGACGGTGTCCTTCGCTGCGGGTTCCGCCACCGCAACCGTCACCGTGGATCCCACGCCTGATGTGGAGGTGGAGGCCAACGAAACCGTTGCCCTCACCCTCGCAACGGGCCCGGGCTATGCGGTGCAGACGACCACCGCGGTGACGGGAACAATTCAAAATGATGATTTGATCAAAGCCTCCATCAATGACATTGTTGTTGTAGAAGGCAAAGATACCAATGCCGTATTCTCGGTCATCTTGTCATCACCAAGTTCTCAGCCAATCAGCCTGGGCTATACAACCGCTCCGATCAATGCCACTTCTGATGTCGATTATAAATCCATGCAGGGCTCGATTATCATCCCTGCAAACACAACCGTTGCCAACATCTTGATCCCAGTTCTTGATGGTAATGACAGTGAATCCGATGAGGCTTTCACTGTCACGATTTCAAGCCAGGGCCCTGACAGTGTTTCCCTCGAAGATCCAATTGGGCAAGCGATCATTACCGACACTCTTCAAAGCGCCATCACAAGAACACTGCCTGTCAACGTTGAAAATCTTAAACTCATTGGCACCGCTTCCATCAACGGAACGGGCAATGCCAGGGATAACATCATCACTGGAAACAGTGGCGATAACATTTTGACAGGCGCAGGTGGCAACGATCAATACTGCTTCAATGTGATGGCGCTACAGGGCATGGACCGGATCGAGGAATTGGTTGCCGGTGGAATTGACACCCTTGATTTCACCGGGACTGCGTTACCAGTGCGAATCAACCTTGGCAACACATCTGTTCAAAATGTTGTTCCAGGCCATCTCAAATTGACACTCTCCTCCGATGGCGTCATTGAGAACGTGGTCGGTGGGGGTGGCCCAGACAGGATCGTGGGGAACACGCTCAATAACAGTCTCGCTGGAGTAGCGGGCAATGACCAGCTTCTTGGCGGCAACGGTGATGATGTCCTCAATGGTGGCCTTGGCGACGACATCTTGACCGGTGGCACTGGCAATGACAACTTTGTCTTTGGCAACCCCGCCAGCTGGAATGCGGCCATCGGGACCGATGTCATCGTTGATTTCACATCCGATAATGATCGAATCACCCTTTTGAGATCCACATTCACGACGCTGCAAAGTCAAGCGGGTCCTGGTTTCAGCCTGCCAGGTGAATTTGCCATCGTTTCGGACGATGACTTGGCCCCAACAAACAGTGCGCTTATTGTTTATTCAACCGGGTCTGGTGGCCTATTTTACAATCAAAATGGCAACCAGGCGGGCCTTGGATCAGGGGGTGAGTTCGCCGTACTGCTGAACACGCCCTCCTTGACCGCCACTTCCTTCGTAGTTGTCTAATCTGCTGACGCCAATGCGCGCGTCTGCCATAGGGGAATTGGTGTGGAGAGGGTGACCTGCGCGCCACCCTCTCCTTTACTATTTCTTTGTCGCAACATCTTCCAGATTCAAAAACGGCACCGGATCCTGATCCAGCCGATGGCGCTCGGGAATCGGCGTCCCCTGGCCCCGGGGGTCGGCAGGATCCCGCTGGGCCGTCGCCTCCAGCGCCTGGCGGAGCCGGCGGGCCGCATGGAGCGGCATGTCGCGCGGCACGCTGATCCGGTCGCGCAGATACCGCAACCCCGGCGCGCTGCCCGCGGGGGGACAAGGCCCCTGCCCCCCTGTCGGCCCATCCACCAGCGCCGTGAGGGCGCAACGCAGGGCGGGGTCCAGGACCTCCGGCGGCAGGGGATTGCGCGCGATGATCGCCGTTCGGTGCCTCAGCACCCGCGCCAGGGCCACCCGCGCCGCGTCGGGCGGTTCCAGCTGGGTGGTTTCCGGATCCACCACCCCGGAAGCGCCGGTCGCCAGCCCCGTCCCTGGCCCATCACCGGTCGACAGCTCCACCTGGCGCCCCCCATCGCCTGCCGCTGGTGCGCCGATGGGCCAGGGGCCCTGGTCGATCCGGGCCGCCAGGGCCCGTTGGGCGGGCTCGCCGCTGGAGTAGCAGCCGCCCATCTGGGGCGGCAGATCATGGGCGTGGGTGTGGAAGTCGCTCTGGCTGCCGAGATAGGTGGGCCGCTCCTCCAGGGCCCGCAGCCAGCGGTGGATCCCCGGGTGCTCCTCACGCAGCCCAAAGCCCTTGTAGTACGCCAGGGAGGCATTCATGCGCTCCACGTAAGGCACGAACACCAGGTCGGCGGTGGTGAGCTCCCGACCCAGGAAAAAGGGCCCCCCCGCGGCCTCCAGGGCGCTCTCCATGGCCTGGGCCACGCGCTGAAAGGCCTGGCGCGCCCGCGTCCCCGAGGCCTGGTCATGGGGCCAGCACAGCCACTCGCACCAGGCCCGAAACAGGGTTCGCTCCAGCTGGCGCAAGGGCACTACCCGGGGGTCGTCCATGGAGGCCCCCAGGGGGCCAAACGCTTGCTCCAGTGCCTCCAGGATGCGGTCGCTCTCCGTGATCAGCCGGCCATCCAGCTCCAGGGCGGGCAACATGCCGGAGGGCACCAGCCGCCGATACCAGGCCTCCTTCTCCCCGTAACACACCATCGTCACCTTGCGGACGCGGTAGGGGACCTGGCGCTCCTCCAGCCAGAGCCACACCTTCTGGCAATAGGGACACCAGGCGTGGTGATCGCGGTAAAGCGTCACCCGCGGGGGAGTGTCCCCCTGGCCAAAGAGCCGCAGGCTGGCCTGGGCATTGGTGGGGCCCTGGACCCGATCCGGTTCTGCGGGGGCCATGGCCTCCAGCTCCTCCCAGCTCAGGCCTGAGGGAGCCGCCGCGGGCGACGGCGCCGCTGGCATGGGCAGCGGTTCAGCGGGGCTCGGCATCGGGCGATCACCAGCGTCGGGCCATCCTGTCAGCCCCCGAAAGGGCCCGCGACGCCAAACCCAAAAAAAACGCCCCCTGGTGGGGGCGACTGGGAACCGGGTGAAGATCCGGTGGGACGGAATCGGAGCGGCGGGATTTGAACCCACGACCCCCACTACCCCAAAGTGGTGCGCTACCAAGCTGCGCTACGCCCCGGCAAACGGAAACTACCACAGCGGCTTTCGCGGTAGGGGCCGGCGGGTCAGCTTCTTCAGCAGCCGTTGCGTCAAGCGGTCGCGCCCCATGGACGCATAGCCCCGGATGCGCTCGGCGCGGGCCAGTTGGCGCAGCCCCACCATCGTCAAAGACGCCAGGCGCAGCTCGGGCACCCGCTGCCAGGCCTGGGTGGTGACGGGCAGAACCGACCCCCGCCGCACCTCCCGAAAGCCAAACAACGCCCCACCGGCCATCCACTCCGGTACCAGTACAAACAACACGGCCAACAACCCGTACAACTCCACCAGCCCCCGGGGAAGGGGATGGAGCTCCCGGATCTCCGCCTCGGGCGAGGGGACGTCCTCCTCTCCGTTGGAATCGCTCATCCCTGCTCGCTGCGCACACAGGTGATTGTCATCGGCAACCGCTCCAGGATCAGTTCATCCCCACGCACAATCAAACGGAAGTCGTCATTGCGGTAGACCAGGGCTGGGCCATCGCTGGCCTCCCGGAAAAAGGTGGTGATGACCCCGCCGTTAATTAGGGCCGCCTGGGACGCATTGCGCTCCACCACCACGCTCCCCTTCTCGGAGCAGAGATAGCGCTCCTTTTTGTCATAGTCCTCCCACCACGGCGAGGTCATCGCCAGGGCGGGAGCGGACCACCCCTGGCTGGCTGTCCCCCGAGCCACCGCACCCCCGAAGGGATTCCCCAGCAGCGCCATTCCCAGCAGAAGGGGCAAGGGGGCCATGGCCAGGACTCAGGACAAGCGAATGGGGGTATTGTCCCCGCGAAGCACGCAGTGGGGAAGGGTCCAGTCGTAGGAATGCCAGACCACCGCCGGTAGTTTGTACTCCGCCCCCGGAAAGGTGCCCAGTGGCACGCCAGAGGGTTGGGCGGAGCAGTAGGGACGGCTGCCGGGTTTGGCCAGGTATTGCTGGTGATAGGGCTCGGCGTAGTACAGGGGCACGTCCGAGCGGATCTCCGTGGTGATCGGTCCATAGCCCGCCACCTTCAACAAGGCGCCATAGGCCGTACGGCTGGCCTCCGCCAAAACCAGATCCGTCTCCGTCGTGACGTAGATGGCGGAGCGGTATTGGCTGCCCCGATCATTGCCCTGTCGATCCCCCTGGGTGGGGTCGTGGCATTCCCAGAACAGCTTGAGCAAATCGCTCAGTTCCACCCGCTCCCGATCCCACACCACCCGCACCACCTCCGCGTGGCCCGTCCGGCCGGAACACACCTGCTGGTACGAGGGATCCGGGACGGTTCCCCCCGCATAGCCCACCGCCGTGGTCACCACCCCCGGCAGGCGCCAGAAGCCCTTCTCCGCTCCCCAAAAACAGCCGCAGCCAAACAACACCTCCCCCTCCCCGGGGCCCGGGGCCGCGGCGATCGGCGAGTCCAACACCACATGCCGCAACGTGGCGGCCTGGGCGGTGGGCGTTTGAAGGGACAGGCGGTTGAACACCGGAGACCATGGGCACTCCCTTGAGCCTAGGGACCGGCTCAGGGTTGGCGCTTGGGCACGAAGGCGATGTGATTGAGCAAGGTGGTGGTGAAGGCAAACAAAAGGAAGGGCAGGGACAGCACCAAAATCAATCCCACCCCCACCAGGGCAAAGATGGGTTTGCTGGCTCCCATCAGGGCCAGCCCCGCCGCCAGGCTGGCAAAAATGACGCCCATCCAAATCAGGATTTGGCCGTAGATGTCGCCGAAGGTCAGCGTGCAGCGCACGTCGTAGGCCTGCTCAAGGGCGGCCGTGGGAGCGGAGGCGGGGGTGGTGGCCATGGCACAACGGGTGGGCGCCCCTCGCTGGAGCGCTACAGCCCCCCAGCTAAGCGGGATTTGCCCGCCGATGTGCGGTCTCTCAACAACACTTGAGAGCCGCCCCGCCGGGAGTCCCTCAGGCGGTTTGCAGCTGTTCCGCCTGCTCCCGCTCCCACAGGCGGCGGTAGGTGCCCTCGGCAGCCACCAGCTCCTGGTGGCGCCCCTCCTGCACGATCCGCCCCTCCTCCATCACCAGAAGACGATCGCAGGCCGCGGCCGCGGAAAGCTGGTGGCTGATCAAGATCACCGTGCGCTGCTGTTGGTCGCGCACGGCGCGCAGGATGTCCGCCGCGGTGCGGTTGTCCACGCTGGCGAGGGCGTCATCCAGCACGAGGATGGCGCTGTCCATCAACAGGGCCCTGCCCAGGGCGGTGCGCTGGCGTTGGCCACCGCTCAGGGTGATGCCCCGTTCGCCCACCAAGGTGTCGAAGCCATCGGGGAACCCGCGGATGTCGTCCTCCAGCCGGGCCTGGTGAGTGGCCTGGCTCTCATGATAC
>JBKCVY010000213.1:0-1358 GCA_046317475.1 Cyanobacteriota bacterium
GCCGGGAGGAGGCTTCCGGGGGGCGGGTGGTGCGCTTTCCGGAGGGGCTGGCGGACGCGGGAGCGATCGAACCCTTTCTGCGGCGCCACGGCACCATGCCCCTGCCGCCCTACATCCACAGCGGTGAGGCCGTGGAGGGCGAGCGGTACCAAACCCGTTTCGCCGTCCATCCGGGGGCCGTCGCCGCCCCAACGGCCGGGTTGCACCTCAGTGATGAAGTGCTGCGACGCTTGGAGGAGAAGGGCGTGGAGCGAGCCGCCGTAACGCTCCACGTCGGTCTGGGCACCTTCCGTCCCTTGGAGCGCGAAAACCTGGAAGGGTTGCAGTTGCACAGCGAGGGGGTGGAGGTGGGCGCGGCGCTGGTGGCCGCGGTGGAGGCCACCCGCCAGCGCGGTGGGCGGGTGGTGGCGGTGGGCACCACCTGCGTGCGGAGCCTGGAGGGAGTGGCTGCCCTCCACGGCGGCCAGCTCAGGCCCCACGCGGGGCCCATCGACCTTGTGATCCAACCCGGCTTCGACTTTCAGGTCGTGCAGGGTCTGCTCACCAATTTCCACCTGCCCCGCAGTTCCCTGCTGCTGCTGGTGAGTGCCTTGATCGGCAGGCAACGGCTGCTGGACCTCTATGGCGAGGCGATCGGCGGGGGGTATCGCTTTTTTTCCTTTGGCGATGCCATGTGGATCCCCCCGGAGGCGGTGGTTGTCAGGGCTAAAAAAAGCCCTAATCTCTCTGAATGAACCAAATTCAGCGCGACGCGATGACCCTGTCTCTCAAGACCTTGTCCCTCAAAGAGGATGGATACGTTGTCTTGCGGCAGGTGATTCCGACCAACTGGATCGACACCCTGCTGTCCCGCTTGGAACGGGTGAAGCGCTCGCGCCGGTTCCGTTTTCGCGCCCAGGGCACCAACTCCTTTGAGGGTCCCAAACTCGACGACCACGGCAATCTGCGCAATTCCATCCAAAATCCCCATCTCCTCGGAGCCCTGCCGGCCTTTCGTGAGGCGGTGGAGACGATCATCTTCTCCCAGCCCATTCATCAGGCCCTCTGCGCCCAGCTGGGGGAGGGCACCTATGTGAACTGGCAAACCATGCTGTTTGATCGCAGCGTTGGCACCAAGGTCCACCAGGACAGCTGGTACCTCGACACCGTGCCCCAGGGCGGCGTGGTGGGCGCCTGGATCGCCCTGGAGGACATCAGCCGGGATTGTGGCCCATTCAAAATCTATGAACGCACCCACGGCCAACGGGTGGAGCCCACGGCCTACAACTTTGATGCGCTTGAGCAGGATGGCAGCTTTCAACGCGATTTTCCCGGCTCCCGTTGCCAGCGGTTGCTGCTCAACAAGGGCGATGTGATCC
>JBKCVY010000214.1:0-2108 GCA_046317475.1 Cyanobacteriota bacterium
TGAGCGAGGAGGCGGACCGGGAGCTGCGGGCGATCCTGGCGCTGGCGCAGCGGCTGCTGCGCTCCGGTGAGACGCGAATCCTGTTCACCAGCCGCGAGGCTCTACCGGCGCCGTTTGGGGCGGAGCGCCAGAGGCTGGAGCTGCGCCAGCTGGAGCGTGGCGATGCGTTGGCCCTGATCGAACGCTCCCTCGCCGCCGGGGACGGTCCCGCCACGGGTGGGGCTCCGGGGGCTGACGCGCTGGAGGCCCGGCTGGAGGAGATCGAAGCGCTGGTCGATGCGGTGCGGGGCCATGCCCGCACCTTGGCGCTGCTGGGCCCGGAGCTGCGTCGCCGCGGCGTGGCGGCCACCCGGGCCGCCCTGGTGGAGCTGATGGAGCAGATGGAGAGGCAGGTGGCCCATCTACCCGCCGGGGATCCGCGCCGCCGCGAACAATCGCTGTTCGCCAGCGTGGAGCTGTCCTTGCGGCGCCTTTCCGCAACCAACCGGGAGCGGGCGCGGGTGCTGGGCGTGTTTCACGGCGGCGTCCAATTGGACCTGCTCCGCACCATGACCCATTGGCCGCAAGAGGAGGTGAACGCCCTTGCGGATCAGCTCATCGCCACGGGGCTCGCCAGCAGGAACCCCTGCAACCATCTCTCCCTCCATCCCGCCCTCTGCCCCTATCTGTTGCGGCAATTGGAGGATCGGGAGAGTGGTCAATACAGAGCGCAATGGGTTGAGGCGATGCGGCCCTATGTCGGCACCCTCTACAACCAGCGGTTCCAAGACACGGAACTCGCAACGACCTTGACGCTGCTGGAACTGCCGAATCTCTTCGCCGTGCTCGATCTTGTGGCGCGGCGGGGGCAGGTGGAGGCAACCATTGATCTGGTGTCTCTTCTCTACAACCTGCTGGGGAACCTGGGCAAACCAAAGCTCCTGGAGCGGCTTCAGCAAGTGAGCGCCGCCATGGGCACGACCCTGGATCCGGGCTGGTCGCATGAGGCCTTCCTGGCCATGGGTCACCGCATGGAGGCGCTCAAGCACCGAGGGCAGGTGTCAGAGGCGCTCAACGTGGCCATGCAGCGCCATCAGCACGCCCTGGCAGCGGGTCCCCAGGCCTATGGCAACGCCGCCTATGACCAGGCCTACTCCTGTTTCGAGGTCGCCGGACTTCTAAGATCCGCCGGGCATGTCCACCGCGCCTTCACGCTGTTTCAGGAGTCGCGGCAGCGCTTCCAGGCCTTTGCCAGCGAAAGGCCGGGCCTCGGCGCCGAGCGGATGGCCGCCGTATGCCTCACCGAACTGGGCATTTGTTATTGCGACCTGGGCCGCGTTGAGGAAGCCGCTCAGGCCCACAGCGAGGGCATTCGCTTGGCGCAGGAACGGGGCGACGAAAGACAGGAGGCTTTGGGGAAAGTCGAACTCGGGACTGTGCGCGCCCAGCAGCAGCGCTTCCCGGAGGCACTGGCCGCCTACGAAGAGGCGCGGCTTCGCTTCCTCCAACTGAATGAACTCGCCATGGTCTCTTTAACCTGGTTCCAGAGCGGCAATGTGTATTGCGCGATGGCGCAAGGGGAGGCAGCTGAAGAGGCTTATCGCCAATCCTTGGCCATTGACGTACGCCTGGGTGATCGGGCTGGCCAGGCAGGTACCCTCAGCCAGCTCGGTGTTCTTTATGCCACCGTTTTGCATCGGCCTGAGGAGGCGGTGGACCTCTATCGCCGGGCGGTGAAGCTCTATGGCTTGCTCGGCGATGGGGCTGGAGAGGCGCGAGGATTGGCAAACCTGGGCGAAACCCTGCGTCAGCTCCACCGCTTCAAGGAAGCCCGGCAGGCCTTGCGCCGGGCCCTGGAGCGCAGCGCCCCGTTCGGCCACTCCTTTTCTTCCTGGATCGTCTGGGATCACCTGGCGGAGAATGAGTCCGCCGCGGGCAACACGGCCACTGCCGCCGAGGCACGGCAACAGGCGAAGAAGGCCTATCTCGCCTATCGCCGCGATGGCGGGGAAAATCAGCACGCATCGGGTCGCCTGGCGGCATCCATCCGTCAGGATTTGTCTGCCGGCATGCCCTCCGCGGCAGACCTGCTGCTACGGCAACTGGCCGCCAATCCCGACTGGGCGAAG
>JBKCVY010000215.1:0-8689 GCA_046317475.1 Cyanobacteriota bacterium
GACGTGCCCCACTTCGCCAGCACCGTGCCAACGGCCGAAAACATCGCCCTGCACATCGCCGACCGCCTGCGCGAGCCGATCGCCGCCAGCGGCGCCTGTCTGCACAGGGTGCGGCTTCAGGAGAGCCCCAACAACGCCGCCGAGGTGTTTGCCGAAACCGGCCAGGTCGGGATGGTTCCAGCCATCCTGGAGGCCATGGCGGTGTCTTGAGGCTTGACCCGGCCTTGGTTGCGATTGGTGCTGGCCATCAGCTTGGATGGACGCCTGGCTCCGCCTGAGGGAGGCCCCGCCCAACTGGGCGGGAGAGGCGATCGGCGCCAGTTGGAAGAGGCCCTGGCCTGGGCGGACACGGTTTTGGTGGGCGCCCAAACCCTGCGCCTCCATCGTTCCAGCTGCCTCATCCACGCTCCGGATCTGCTGCGCACTCGACAGGAGCGGGGTCTGCCTCCCCAGCCCCCGGTGCTGGTTTGGAGCAGCGAAGGGGACATCGCCCGGGACCTGCCCTTCTTCCGTCAGCCCTTTGACCGCTGGTTGTTGACCCCCGCCGCTGGCCATGCCCCCTTTGCCACGGCCCCGGGCTTCCACACCATCCTTCCCTTTGACGATTGGCCCACGACCCTGGAGCGCTTGGGCGCCCTCGGACGACAGCGAATCGCCGTTCTGGGAGGCGCCCAGCTGGCTGGATCCCTTGTCGAGGCCCGTGTGCTGGATGAATTGCAGCTCACGCTGTGCCCCATGCTTCTGGGGGGGGACCATGTGTGGGTGCCAAGCCGGGTTTGGGGTGACCCCGGCTGTCGTTGGCGGTTGGTGAGGGCAGAGGCCTTGGACGATGGCGAGCTGCTGCAGGTTTACCAGAGAGGGGGGGAGGCCTAACTTCCCTTGAGGGGGGCCGGTGGCAGGGTGCCTAGGGCGCCGAAGCGGCGGGTGAGATCCCGCAGGGGAACGTCCCTGAAGCTGTCCACAGGTAAGCCGAGCATGCGGGCGAGGCAGCGTTTCACCACGACCTCGCTGTCATCGCCAAAACGCCCGTTCAGCATCTCTGTGAGCACACCAAGCCCCCTACCTGTGCGGTCCGTTTCCTCGATCAAACAGCGACTGGTGGGTCCGGCCAACTTGCGGCAAGGATCCTGGAGGCTTTTACCAAGGTCGGGGGGAAGCCCCGCCGCCGCGGTCTGCACGCACAGATCGGCGAGCCGCGATTCGAGCTGGGGCCGCATCAACTCCAACACAGGCTTCAGCAAGCCGGCGGATGCGGGCGAGGTGATCCCGACAACCAGGCCACTGGTCAGGAGAACGGAACGAAAACCCCGACCAGCGGGACGAACAGGGTGGCGCATCGTCAGGACATTCGACAGGTCAGCGGGCAAGCCATGGAAGGGCGCGCAAGCCATGGGTCAGCTTGATTAGTTTTGCGCCTCTTGTTCTCCTTTGGGGGGGTCAGGCCTGGTGGATCCGCAAGCCCGCTGGCACAGAGCCATTGCGGACATCCCAGCAGATCAATACCAAAGGCTGCTGAGGCAGGGCACCCCGCCATCGGAAGAACCTTTGCCATTTTATTCGTGGTCCTGGCTGCAGGCCTTGGAGGCGAGCGGCAGCATTGTGCCCAGCCAGGGATGGCAGCCCTGCCACCTGGGTCTCTGGCAGGGGGAGACCCTGGTGGCCCTGGCCCCCCTCTACTTGAAGGGTCACAGCTACGGCGAATTCGTCTTCGACCAGTCGTTTGCCCGACTAGCGGCCCAGCTGGGCTTGCGCTACTACCCAAAACTGGTGGGAATGAGTCCTGTGAGCCCAGTTGAAGGGTATCGCTTTCTGATCACACCGGATGGGGATCCGGCCAGCCTCACGGCCGCTTTATTTGCCCACATCGAAGCGTTCTGCCACCAGCAAAAGGTGCTGAGCTGCAACCTGCTCTATGTCGATCCAGGCTTTGCGCAGGAGGCCCAGGAGCACGGCTGGGCCCTGTGGGTGAATGAGCAAAGTGAATGGACCAATCCGGGATTTGCTGGTTTTGACGATTACCTGGCCACGTTCAATGCCAATCAGCGCCGGAACATCCGGCGGGAGCGCAAGTCCGTGGCGGCGGCGGGCCTGAAGGTGACGCCACTGACGGGCGAAGCCATTTCCACGCGGTTGATGGACCGCATGCACACCTTTTACGCCCAACATTACAGCCGCTGGGGCCCTTGGGGTAGCAAGTATTTGAGCGCATCCTTCTTTGCGGCGGCAGCGGAACACTCCCCCAATAATCTGGTCCTCTTTAGCGCCCATACGGGTGATCCGTTCTCTCCGGTCGCCATGTCCTTCTGTGTTCACAATGGCCGTCAACTCTGGGGGCGCTACTGGGGAAGTGACGTGGATGTGGATCATCTGCACTTTGAGGTGTGTTATTACTCCCCCCTCGAATGGGCCATCAACCACGGACTGCGCAGCTTCGACCCGGGAGCGGGTGGCAGCCACAAAAAACGCAGAGGGTTCATGGCCAAACCACGCCTGAGCGCGCATCGCTGGTTTGAACCACGCTTCGCGGCGATTCTCCAGGACTGGCTGCCCGGCGCCAATCAGCAAATGGAGGAGGAGATCGCGGCGATGAACGCGGATCTCCCTTTCTCTGCCACGTACGATCCCCCAACCGCCTAGTGCCAAGGCACCGTCACCAGCCCCCATCCGTCTCCATGAGCCACGCCTTCCCCCGTCCCAGCGGCGCCGAGCATCAACCAGCTCGCCAGGAGCGCCAACGGCTGGATGACGACCTGTCCCAACGCTTCATCACCCTGGATCCGGCCGGCTACTTCTTGATCCTGGTGGATCACGATCGGCAGGAATTGGTGGCGGAGCATTACGGGAACACCATCAATGACCAGGGGCTGGCCACGGATCCGGACTCTGGCGAGGTGATTCGCTGCCAAGGCGCCAATCCACGCAAGCCTCTGCGTGTGTTTCGCGGACGCACCGCCAAGGAACTGGGAACCTTATTAACCGAAGGAGATGGGCCGCGGCCCATCAGCCAGCTGGATCACGCTCTCTATCTCGGCAGGGAGTTGCAGAAAGCAGAGGTCTGCCTCAACACTGGGGAGGCCTACATCCAGGACTGATTCGGGACGGCTAGGGAAACGGATCAACCACCAATCGGTGCTCAGGCCGTGAGCAGCTCGCGCGGATCAGATGAAATGCCAGCGGGAGGATCCGGTGGCAAGGAAGCCAATTGCTGTTCGATTTCTCGCTTCACCACGGCCCGATATTCCTGGAAGTGTTCATTGTGGGCAAGGGTAACGAGAAATTGTTCGAAATTTGCTGGATTGGAACGCGCAATCGTGAGCAGGGACGACCAAAAACGCCAACGGGTGTCCCGAAGCAAGCCTTGTCTCCAAATCACAATGAGCAGGGCCCTCACATCGGTCCAACTTGGAAGGGCGGGCTTGCCCAGGGCAGACGGAACATATTGCTGCCAACGAGGACGCCCTACTTTGAGATAATAATGTTTGACTCTTTCAATATAAGCATTTGGTTCGTAGAGACTGCAAAAGGCATCGACGTACTCTTGGGCAATGTCTCGAATAGGACGCGTCGGACTGAAGTTAAGCAGGTTTGTTTGATTCACCCCCTTGGCGTCCGCGCGCTCCTGAATCAAACGGCCTTCCTTTTCCAGCCGGTGCCACAACCCCGTGTTGTGTAGGGCCTGCAGCATGCCCTTCATGGCCGCCGGGATGCCGGTGCGACTGACGAATTGAACAATGCGGTCGCCAGCGCCCTGCTTTTCGCCGTCAAAACCAATGATGAAACCAGCCATGACACGAATGCCATACGATGTTATTTTATCGACAGATTCTTCTAGGGAAGTGCGTGTATTTTGCAATTTCTTAGCCGTTTCCAAACTTGACTCATCCGGTGTTTCAATCCCCAAGAACACGCTATCAAAGCGGCATTCAGCCATCATTTCCATCAACTCGTCATCGGAGGCTAAATCCACTGAAGCTTCTGTTGCGAAACTGAATGGATAACGATGTTCAATCTGCCATTGCTTGAGCCTGGGCAGCAAAAGCTTGGCGTTTCGCTTGTTCCCAATAAAATTATCATCCACTAAAAAGATCGACCGTCTCCAACCCAGCTCGTAAAGGAATTGCAATTCCGCGATCAGTTGCTCTGGAGTCTTGGTGCGTGGCTTGCGTCCATACAACACAATAATGTCGCAGAACTCGCATTGGAAAGGACACCCCCGCGAGAACTGCACGGACATGGAGTCATAGGCGCTGAGGTCAAGCAGATCAAACCGTGGTATCGGTGTGGAGGTGACATCCGGCTTTTCCCCATTTGCGCTGAACGTGCCCCGACGCTCCCCTCGAGCCAGAGCCTCTACAAACAGGGGCAGGGTGATTTCTCCCTCGTCCAGGATTTTGAAATCGGCCAATTGAAGTTCTGGCGCATCGGGCGTTGAGCTGGCGAACGGACCACCAACAGCCACCGGCAAGCCACGACTTTTGGCATTGGCGATTTGGACAGCCATATCCGCTTTCTGCACAATCATCCCCGAAATCACCACCAGCTCCGCCCATTGCCATTCGGCCTCTGTCACCTCCCTGACATTGCGATCGACCAATTTCATCTCCCAGTTCCCGGGCAGGAGGGCAGCCACGGTGACCAAGCCCAAGGGAGGCAGGAGGACCTTGCGGTTGACCAGCTCGAGGATTTTCTCGTAACTCCAGAAGGTTTTCGGGAACTCGGGGTAAAGCAGCAGGGTGCGCATACGGGGGAGGAAGCCGTGGCCCGCCGGGGACCCGCAGCCATGGAAAGTTGCTGAACCTTAGGAGGTTTGCCGCCCATCGGCCACTGTGCTCACCCCCGGGGTGGGAACTCTGCTGTAATAGGGGGCAGCTTTGGACAATTTCCATGGGTGTGGCCTACTACCTGGCTCTTGTTGGTGGCGGTCTCGTCGCGGCCTATCTCCTCACCGTGGTTCTCAAGGGAATCCGGCTGATCTGAGCCGCAACCTACCCCGCTTCACCAGCTCCACAGCCCCCAATACCATTCCCAGGCTGCCGAGCATCCCAAAGGTGGCGGCCATGCCCACACGGCCCAACAGTGCCGCCGCCATCAAACCGCTGAATCCCCCCCCACCAAGGAAAGCGATCTGCCCAAGTCCAGCCATCCGCCCCCGCAGGACCATGGGGGCGCCAACCTGGGCCATGAGGTTCACGCCGCTGAGGAGGGTGGCGGTTCCGGCACCAATCAGAAAGGCCATCCCCAACCCCAGCGGTTGACTCCAACCCCATCCCCCCCCCAGCGCCCAAGCCATTCCGATTTGGGCGAGCCCGGTCACCAGGACGCTGGTACCCATCAGCACCCCTGGCCGTTGGGATAGCCAGAGGCTTTTGCGCTGCAACACAAGCCCTCCACAGAGGCTGCCAGCGGCGATCACGCTGGTAAACACGCCCAGGGCTTGGGGGGTTGGTCCCACCACCGAGGAGGCCATTAACGGCGCCAGACCCGGATGAAAGAACCCCACCAAGCAGGCGAGGCCCGTGTAGCGGAGCACATGGCGCAAGACGGGTCCGCAGTCCCGCCACGCCGCGCGCATGGAGACCCCTGTCCCTTCCGCACTGCGCATTTCCAGGGCGCGCCTGGGCTGGAGCACCCAACTCAGAACAGCAATGGGGCCTAGGAAGGTGAGGGCATCCACCACCAGGGCCATTGTGGGTCCGGCAAGTGCCAGCAACCAGCCGCCAATCGGCGGCCCCAGCAACTTGCCAACATTAAAGATGACCGAAAAGCTGGTGAGATAGGGCGGAAGATCCTCGGGACGGTCGACCAGGAGAGCGGTGTATTTATTACGAGCCGTGAGTTCGTAGGTGCTGGCCACCCCGCCGAGCAGGGTGCTGAGCAACAGCAGCACCACCACCTGGTCGCCGCCTTTGGACAATGCCATGGCTACAGCAGCCAGGGAGGCGCAGGCCAACAGGGCCCACTGCGCTCGGATCAAGACCCATTCACAACCCGCACGGTCGGTGAGCACACCTGCGTTTCCGCTCACCAACAAACTGGGAAGGGAGAGGGCAGCGAAGTGGAGGGCAAGCAGCAAAGGATTGCCCGTGTGCTGGAGCAAAATCCACCCCTTGGCGGTCAAGCCAGCAAAAGAGCCAACGGTGCTTAATCCCGAGGCGGCGAGAAAAACGCCACGTTGCCGTTTGCGCAACCAGTCCAGGCCCATGCCAAACAGGGGTTGCGTCGACGTCAACCGTGGCTCCGCATCTCCTGGCGGACCACCGCCAAGAGGTCCCGTGCCCCAATCAACTCGCCCTCCAGGTCGTAGATGTGGGCTGCGGTCAGGCGAACGGGCACCAACTGGCCAGGGGTCGCGACCAAGCCACCGGGCCCGGGGTTGACGCGCACGTCCCCATCCACATCCGGGGCAAAGCGCGCACTGCGCCCAATCATGGCGCCGCTTTCGGGATGCACCTGCTCGATCAACACGTCCACCACGGACCCCACACAGGCCCCGTTGCGGGTGGCGGCGATCGGTTGCTGAAGGGCCATCAGGCGATCTCTGCGCTCGATCGCCACGGAACGGGGCACCGCGTTGGGGAGTCCCGCGGCGGGAGTGCCCTCCTCGGGCGAGAACGTGAAGACCCCCACATGGTCAAATCGTTGCCGCTCCACAAACGCGAGCAGATGCTGAAAATGTTCTTCCGTTTCCCCAGGATAGCCAACGATAAAGGTGGTGCGAAGCACTGCCTCAGGCAAATCTTCACGGACTCGCTCCAGCAAACGATCCGTGACATCCGCCTGCCAGGGACGATTCATGGCGCGGAGGATTTCCGGATGGCTGTGCTGCAAAGGGAGGTCCAGATAGGGAAGCACTGAGGGCACCTCGCGAAAGGCAGCCAAGACCTCTGGGGTGAGGCCTGTCGGATAGGCATAATGAACCCGAATCCAAGGGATATCTACCTGTCCCAACTGGCGAAGAAGCTCTGCCAGCTGGGGCTTTCCATAAAGGTCTAGTCCATAATTTGTTGTGATTTGACTAATCAGTATCAGTTCTTTTACACCCTGGGAAGCCAACGCCTTGGCCTCCGCGAGGATCGAAGGGATCGACCGTGAGCGCTGGTCACCGCGCAGCCGGGGGATGATGCAAAATGCACAGCGATAGTCACAACCCTCTGCCACTTTAAGATAGGCCACAGCATCATTGGTGGTGCGAAAGCGTGGAACGTGATCGTCGGCCACATAGGTCGGGACAGCACTCACCTGGTTGACCCGCTCTCCCGCTTCCACCCGCTGCAAAACACTAACAATATGTTGATAGTCACCGGTCCCCACGATGGCCCTGGCCTCGGGCAGGGCCGTTAATAATTCGTCCTGAAAGTGCTGGGCCAAGCAGCCCGCAATGATCAGCTGCTTGCCTTGTTCCGCTAGTTCAACAAGCGTGCGAACTGACTCTTGTCGTGCCTCTTGAATGAAACTACAGGTATTGACCACCACCACTGACGCATCCCGCTCATCCGCGCTCACCCCGTAACCAGCCTCAGCCAGCAAACCCAACATGTGCTCGGTGTCCACGCGGTTTTTCTCGCAACCGAGGTGGGCAAAAGCCACCATGGGTTGGCTCCGAACGGGGCTGGAGGGCATGACGGTGTGTCCATGGTCTGTCATTCCACCCTATGGAAGCGCTTGGACACTGTCAGAATTTGCGTGACTGCCTTTTGACTTCTCTGTGACGTCCACCCGACTTTCCAGCCATTTGAGCAGCCGGCGCCGCCGGGGCGACCCTGGCCACCGCTGGGCACGGGTGGCGATGGCCGTGCTGGCCACCATCGGGCTGCTGGATACGGGGTCCATCACCCTGCACCGCTGGGGCGTGCTCGGGCCCCTGGTGTGCCCCGGCGGCTCGGATGGATGCGACAAGGTGCTCAGCAGCCCCTGGGGAACCCTGTTCGGGCAACCCCTCTCTCTGTTCGGGGCTCTGGCCTATCTCACCGTTTTGCTCCTGGCCCTTTTGCCCCTTCTGCTCAAGGGCGAGCCCCGGGCCAAGCTCCACCAGACAAGCTGGTGGGCGCTGTTGCTGATCTGTACGGCAATGGCGGTGTTCAGCGCCGTGCTGCTCGGGGTGATGGTGTTCAAGATCAAAGCCTTCTGTGCCTTTTGCCTGCTCTCCGCATCGGTATCTTTAGCCCTCATGGTGTTGGCGCTGATCGGCGGAGATTGGCAAGAACCGGGCAAGGTGATCTTTCGAAGCATCCTTGTCAGCCTTGCGATTCTGGTGGTGGGCATCGGCTGGGCCACGGCCCTGGAGCGCCCCCAAAGCGCCATGACCCAGGGGATGCCTCCTCCGGTCACCGCCCCGAGTTCACCCGCGGCGATTGCATTGGCCAAGCACCTCACAGCGAAGGGGGCGGTGCTCTACACCGCGTATTGGTGTCCCCATTGCCATGAGCAAAAGGAGCTGTTTGGCAAGGAAGGTACGGCGCAATTAAAAGTTGTCGAATGCGCGCCCGATGGCCACAACAACCAAGCAGCCCTCTGCTCCTCAAAACAGATCAAGGGGTTCCCCAGCTGGGAGATCAACGGCGCGATCGATTCTGGCGTCAAGCCATTAGCCAAATTGGCCGCCATGAGTGGTTACAAAGGACCCAATGGATTTTGATCTGGACTCAGCCCGTCTTCTCCCTCCATCGACACGGATATTCTAGAGTTTATG
>JBKCVY010000216.1:0-4269 GCA_046317475.1 Cyanobacteriota bacterium
CCTCTCACCTGGCCAGGAGAGCAATTGTCACGGAATTTTTGTCAGTGCGCTTTGGCGTTGTTGCCATGACTAATGGAATCACTCCAGCGCGCTCTGCCACCATCAATCCAGATGTTTTACCAACAGGAGGACAACTCACCGAGAGCAATCCTCTAGAACCTTCGTTCGGCCTTGATCTCAATACAATACAACCATGAAGCATCAATACCCTGGGCATATGCAACTCAGGATCCCCAGGGTTAATGGCACGTTCGAAGCAGGGCCATGGGAAGCAAACACCAATCTTCCAGCATCGACAACTGCAAGCGGCCCTGGTGACACCATTGCAGAAAGCTTCGCGTTGAAGAATCCTGCCAACGCAGTCTCCATATCCCCTGGTGGGCATGTCGTTGGCACCGCTGGTAGATACGGTCCCATTCATGTCCTGGCGTTCATTTGCCCCATCTCGGCGCAAATATGGCCTTCGCACCGTCCTGGATCATCCCCTAGCCCGCTTGCAGTGGCGAGCGTTTTTCTTGCTGGCCTTCTCGGGGTCCCATGGTCTTGAC
Organism: Cyanobacteriota bacterium; assembly: GCA_046317475.1. GTDB lineage: Bacteria > Cyanobacteriota > Cyanobacteriia > PCC-6307 > Cyanobiaceae > Cyanobium. The sequence continues at coordinate 549 of JBKCVY010000216.1, forward strand.
CGACGCGCAGGACGACCACACCGCCTTAAGGCCTTCAATAGGCCCTCTGAGCAGGTCTCTGTATAGCAACCGAGCCGATGGGGGAGGGAGCGACAAACGCACTCCCGATGACAAGGAGGAAGGACTCCACTGCATCGTCCCGCTCAAGCCCTGCCAGCGCTAGCGCCAGTTGAAGGGGAAGGGGAACTAAGCCAGCAGGACTTTCAGCGCATCGATAATGAGAAGGTTGTCCAGCGAGAGCGCCCCTCCACCGCAGAGGATCAGCACCAGGGCCATCACGGAATACATCGCCGCCTTTTCCCAGCTCGGCGGTTCACCCACCCCCATGGGACCGACGTAGTCACCAGCGGGGATCTGGTAAGGATCAGGGGCGATGAAGGGAAACCCCAGGCGGATTTCCAGCAACAGGGCATAGAGCATTGACACCAGAATCGCCAGGGCCGCCAAAGGGGTGAGCAGGCCCGGGAGCAGCGCGATGCCGCCTCCAAACATCGAGGCGGCGGAGAGGAAGCAGAGCCATTGCGGCGTCTTTAGGGCGGTGGCCCAGGTGCGCAGGTTGCGCAATTTGGGCCAGCCATGACGGATGAAGGCCACGCCCATGAACAGCCGCAGCACCAGCAGGCCAATCCCCGTCAGGCCGCCGGCGGCGGCGGGCACCAGGATCTCCACCATGGTGACATCAACGGGTTGAACGGTTTCGAGCACGCTGTAAGAGGCCGGGCCAACAGTGCGAGCTTATGGATGGCGGCGAACTCTCGCCAGCGGGGGTGCCCCCTCCCTCCCCCAATCGAACGCCCGCGGCGGCTGTGCGACCTGAGAAATGTGGCCATCAACGGGGCTGAGGACCATCCCTGTGCAGACAACCATGCCAGCCAGCCCCTGCCCCGTCGCTCCGGGCTGGAGCGCCCCCCTCGGTGCCACAGCGGATGCCAAGGCGAGCCAGATCGTCCAACGTGATCCGAAGCGCTATCGCAGCAGTGGCTACTGGCACTGCTGCTGGAAGGCATCGGGCCGAACCCGCTCTACGGCTGGCGCATGGATGGGCCCTTCCGCCCCGCGGAGGGGCTCCGCACTGGACCGTGCCCGGTCGCTCCCTCACGGTTCTGTAGGCGGGCCCCAGCCCTCGATCAGCTGCAGGCGATGGCCATCCGGATCCGCCAACTGCAGCGCCCGCTGCGCCCCGATGAGGGGCGCCTGATCGCCCAGCTCCACAATGCACCCACTGAGAACGCGGCCGCCGCAGGCCCTGGCGCGGTCTGCCACCTCCGCCAGATCGGCAACCCGCAGCCTCACCTGCCAGTGGGCCCGGTCCTGGGGGCCCTGATCGGCGGGCATGGGGCGGCCGCCCCTGGGCTCGCGATAGTCGAGGCACTCCAGACCCGCTCCTTGCGGACAGCGGTGGGAGGTGATGCGCACCCGGGCCTCCGGCAGGCCGTCGAGGCGCTCCTGCTCCGGGCCGTGGTTGACGCCATCTCCGCCGAGGCGCAGGCCGAGCAAGCCTGCGTAGAAACGGCCGCTCGCCTCGCTGTCGGCGATGCCGATGGCGCTGTGATCGATGCCCAGCACCGGGCCAGCGGCGGAGCCGTGCCAGCGGGGATCGCCCTTGTCGGGTGGGAACCGCAGCAACTCGAGGGGATGGCCCTCTGGATCGCGGAATTTGTAGGCCACGATGCCCGCGGCAGCCTGATTCCAATCCGGCAACCGCTGGGGGGCCGTGGAGATGGAGTCGCTCCCGTCGCTGGGTCGCACGGCGCGCAGTCGCTCCAGGGCATGCTCCAGGTCGGAGACCACCAGGCAAATGTGCTGAAACCAGAGGTCGTTGCTTCTGGAATCGGCGGGGACGGGCCGACCGGGCCGGTTGCCGGTCCCCGGGTCGACGACCTGGGTGAGTTCCAGGGTTTCCATGCCAATGATCAGCCGTTGCAGGCGGATCACGGCGCCGGGTAGGCCCAGCAGCTCCCCATAGGGCCCGCCCGTGAGCTCAAGGGCATCGCCCACGGGGCGGAAGCCCAGGCCCTCGCGGAAGAAGGTGGCGGTGGCCTCCAAATCGGCGCAGGTGAAACCGATGCTGGCGATGTGGGGCAGGGTCATGGCTTCATGCGGAGGGGGTTGGCCATGGGTTGGGTTTAGAGCGCGGGGGCACGCCGCGGGTGTTGGTGATGGGGGCGTAGAGCGCCGTGGAGGCGCAGAGGAAGAGGCGCTGGCCGTCCATGCTCTGCACAGACCAGCTGCCGCGAAGCACGACAATCCATTGGGGCACTTGGTTGATGTGCCAACTGGCGGTCCAGCCCACCGGGAGCCCGGTGAGGAAGGCATTGCCAGCGTCCGTCAGATCCTGGCTCCATTGGGGCGTGTTCCCCATGGGGTGAGTTCCCCGGGCCGAGCACCCCCACGAGGAAGGTGGGGGGCAGGCAGAGGGTCTGTCCGCTGACGCCGGCGTCATCCGTCCGAGATGCCAGTGCGCGAGACGAGCCGGCGGCTGGGGCGCCCAGGCATCGATCATGGCGAATCGTAAACGGCATGGGAAGGGTTGGGGGCCGGATCGATGGGGCCTTCCCGCCACACGCGATCCACCCTGTGGAAGGCCGTGCGGCACTCGGGCTCCACCACCGCCATGAAGTTTCGCAACGTCTGCCGGCCCTCCGGGGTTCTGTCTCCATTGCCCAGGGTCTCCCCCGTTCCCGGATCCTGGGGCACGCTCCCGGTTGCCCCCCTCTGGGGCCATTGCTAGCTTCCCTGGGAACCTGATGCGCGAATGACGAGCAGCAATCCCCTGGCGGGACAGTCCCTCTCCAACCTGCTGGCTGGGAAAGTAGCGATCGTCACTGGTGGCAACAGCGGCATCGGCAAGGCCATCACGGAAACGCTCGCCGAGCTCGGCGCCAAGGTGGTGATCGACTACCGCTCCCACCCCGAGGCCACCGAGGAGCTGGAGCGGGAGATCGGCTCCTACGGCGGCAGCAGTTTCGGGGTCCAGGCGGACGTGTCCAAGCTGGACGACCTGAGCCGCCTCGTGGAGGCAGCCGTGACGAAATATGGCCGGCTGGATGTGATGGTGAACAACGCGGGCATTGAAACCCGCACCTCGATTCTGGATACCAGCCCCGACGACTACGACAAGGTGCTGAATGTGAACCTGCGGGGGGTGTTTTTCGCCACCCAGTTCGCCGCCAAGCAGATGATCGCCCAGGGCGGCGGAGGCCGCATCATCAACATCTCCTCGGTGCATGAGGACTGGCCGATGCCTAACAACACCCCGTACTGCTGTGCCAAAGGCGGCGTGCGCATGCTGACCCGCACCGCGGCCCTGGAGCTGGCCCCCCATGGCATCACCGTGGTGAATGTGGGTCCCGGCGCGGTGGCCACTCCGATTAACGATGCGACGATGAACAACCCCGAGTTGCTGGCCAAGCTCAACGCCGCCATCCCCCTCGGGCGCATGGCCCAGCCCGAGGAGATCGCCAGCGTGGTGGGGTTCCTGGCCAGCGACAACGCGCGGTACATCACGGCCACCACGATCTTCGCCGACGGCGGCATCATGCAAAGCAGTCCTGGCCTTTGATGTCGCCCCAGTGCACGCCCCCTCCACGAACGCCCCCTCCACGAACATCTTCTCCACCCCTCCGGTCGACATCGACGGCATCCACCCCTCCGAGGCGCGGCGCATGGCGGAACGCGACCTTGGCAAGGCTCCTTGGCAGCTCTGGGGCAGCTACCTGAG
>JBKCVY010000217.1:0-19206 GCA_046317475.1 Cyanobacteriota bacterium
CTACTGGCCCCTTATTCCCGCGCCTAACGATCATCGCTATGGCATTGAGTGGACATCTCCGTCAAATGCCACGGCCAACCGGGCGTCACGTCAGGATGGATCCCTGTCCAGCTTCATCCAGCTTCTTAACGAGAACGCGCAGAGCTCACAGTCTTCCGAGTCTGGCGTCGGAGTTTTCTACAATCCTCCCATGTCATTGGGTGTGATCGACCTGCAGCCAAGCGTGGACTGCACAGGTACGCTGCGCACGTTCCTGGAGTTCTATTCAAAGCTTGCAGCTGGCTATGTCGAAGTTAAGGCCCAGCTGCTTCTCGCGGCATGGCAACAGATTCCCGGTGGCTTTGACCTCCTGGCGTTTAAGCAATTCGACGTCGCTACTTCTGGCCGACGAGGCCAATCCTACGGTCCCGAGTACCAACAGTTCCAGAGATCATTTGACGGCCCCAATTTGTCCGCACCATTTGTAGTGCAAGGTGGTCGCACATACCTGCTTGGCGTGGTGAACCGAATGACTGTGATTTCTACGCTCACGTCCAACACCGGTCAGCTGCTTCCCCCAATCAGCAACACTCTGCTTCGTGTCTGGGGATCGATGAACTGCATCGTGCCCCAAATCAACGTCTTGACAAGGCGTGTCGACATTCCCTAATGCGCAATGATTAGACCCACCACCCACCACCCACCACACCCATGGGGTGGACAGGCCATCACGGGTTCCCTTCTCGCAAACCAATGTCCTTGCCGGGTGCTCAGGGGCAATGTTCAACGCTCCCCAGGTAGACCAGAAGAGTTGGGGGCAAGTTCACTATTTATCATTCCATCAGGCGTGCATTCCAAAACCAAGCCGCCGCCATGCCGCCATGCCGCCATCGAAGGGCGCAACCCGGTTCGGCGGCGGCCGTCAGCGGCAGCGCTGGGCCGATTCGCCCCAGCCAGCCGCCGCCGGCCTGGCTAGACCAAGGGGCATGGCATCCCACTGGCAAAAAGCCCTGCAACGCTGGTTGGCGGCGGAGTTGATCGATCCCGCCACCGTCACCGCGATCGAGCGCTGGGAAGCGGCCCAACCGATGCCGCGCCTGCGGGCGCCGATCCTGGTGTGCCTGGCGCTGGGAGCGGTGCTGCTCGGCGCCGGTGCTCTCCTGTTCGTGGCGGCCCACTGGGACACCCTTGCCCCCAGCTGGCGCTTCACCCTCGTGATGGGCCTCCTGCTCGCCCTGCACGGCCTGGCGGCCTGGAGCGCCAGCGGCTTTCCGGCTTTGGCCATGGCATTGCACGCCGTGGGCAGCGTCGCCCTTGGCGGGGGCATCTTTCTGGTGGGTCAGATCTTCAACCTGCAGGCCCACTGGCCCGGCGGCCTGCTGCTGTGGGGCCTTGGGGCCGGCCTGGGCTGGCTGCTGCTGCGGCAGTGGCCCCAGTTGGCCCTCCTGGCCCTGCTGGCACCGGTCTGGCTGATGAGTGAGTGGCTCCAGTTCTGCCGCCAGCGGATCGATCTCCCCGGCCTGGGCGCGTGGACCATCGCAGCGATCCCCTGCGCCGGCGTTCTGCTGCTCTGCCTCACCTACTTGGGCGCTCCACGGGGTTCAGGAGCCGATCCAGCGCGGCGCGCGCTGCTCTGGCTGGGGGGCCTGGGGCTGTTTCCGGCAGCCGTGAGCTGGATCACATTGGTCGGCTTCCAAGGAAAGGATGGCGTCACCGGTGGCGGGTTGGAGCCGCTGCGCGGTGGCCTGCCGCTTGGCCTGGCCGCCTTGGGCTGGAGCGTGGCCATCGGCGGGCCACTGCTGCTGGGCTGGTGGCTGCGGGGACGGGGCTTTTGGCCCCTGGCCGTGGCGGCGGGCTGGATTCTGGCCAGCGTCGGCATCGGCCACCCCATCACCCCCTGGAGCTACGCGTGGACTGCCATCGGAGGCCTTCTGCTGGTGGCTTGGGGCCTGCGGGAGAGCCGGGCGGAGCGGATCAACCTCGGGACCGCCGCGGTGGCCATCACCATCGTCACCTTCTACTTCGCTGAAGTGATGGACAAGCTGGAACGGTCCTTGAGCCTGATCCTGCTGGGTCTCCTCTGCCTGCTGGGCGGCCTGGCCCTGGAGCGGCTGCGGCGGCGCATGGTCGGCCGGCTCAGCGCCGCCAGCCAACGCCTGAACCCGGCGCGGGAGCGGCCATGAACACCCTTTCCCCCCGCCGGGCCGGGCTGCTGCTGGCCCTGCTGCAGGGCGGCCTGCTGCTCAGCCTCGGCGCCGTGAGGCACATGGACCGGGTCCGGCTGCCGCGGGCCTGGGTGCGAACAGCGCCCCATGACCCGGAACTGCCGATTCGCGGACGCTATGTGAGCCTGCGGCTGTTGGTGCCGGCGCCGGAGCTGCGGTCTTTGCTTCCGTTGCCGGACGCACAGCGCTGCTGGCAAGCGGTGCGGCTGGTGGCCAAGGGAGATCGGCTGGAAGCCCTGCCGGGGGCAGCGGCGGCGGCCTCCCGCCCCAGCCAATGGGCCTGCGTTGACAAGCTCGACAACACCGCCATGGCCCGCCTGGACGAGCCCGTGGCCTTCTTCCTGCCGCCCGATGTGGACGATCCGTCGCAACGCACCGACGGCAAGACGCTTTGGGTGGAGGTGACGGTGCCCCCGGAAGGGCCGCCCCGTCCCATCCGGCTGGGCCTGTCTGCGAAGGGGGGAGGGCGGATCACCCCACTCCAGTTGCGCTGAGATGCGTCTGGCGGTCGTCAGCAAACACGGCAACCCGCCGTGGGGCGCGGATGGATCCCACGGCGGGCAGAGCCCGCATCCCAAAGCCAACCAGTGGACGCCTAAAACTCCCCCGCCACCCGGCCCAGCCGCGGCACCCGCCGCAGCAGCCACTGCAGCACCCCCACCCCGTAGGCCACGAGGCAGACATAGCCCACGAACGCCGCCACCCCCGGCGTCCAGGTGGCACCAAAAATGAACCCAAGCACCCGGGCCATCACCCCGTGCAGCCCGGCCGGGGCCTCCAGCCACACCTGGCAGAGCGGACGCGCCGTGCCGCCAGTCACGCAGGGCAAGGCCGTGGCGGCCAGGGCCGCGCTCGCCAGGCCGTAAAACGTCAGGCTCCACCGCCACAGCCGCACGGTCAAGGGGAGGGCGCGCCAGGGGGGCATGTCTGCCAGCTCCTCATTGAGATCCACCCACAGCCAGAGGGACACCACGCTGAACAGGGGGGCCACCACCAACAGCACGAAACCCAGGGGTCGGCCGTGGGTGAGGAGCAACAGGGCCACCACCAGCAACGACGCCACCTTCCAATACAACTCCAACAGTCGCAGCAGGGCCTGCTCCCGCCGCAGGGCCGCCCAGCCCAGCAGCACCAGCGGCACACCGACGGCGAACAGCAGGCCCAGACGCACGTCGAGCCACACCAGAGATCGGTAAAGCAAATCCGGCACAGCCATGGGTTCGGTAAGGCGCCATTATCCGTACGCCCCGCGGGCGATAGCTTCCGGCCATGGCCCTTCCCTCCTTCCCCTGGCTTTCCCCCCGGCCTCGCGGCGCCTGGTGCCGCAGCGCCCTCGCCAGGGATGTGTCGCTGCAAGGGGCCGTAGACGAGGTGACCCGCCAACTGGCGGGGGCCGGCCGCGCCGATCTGGCCCTGGTGTTTGCCTACAGCGGCTTCGCCAGCGATCTGCCACGCCTGCTGCCCCTCCTCGGCCAGAAACTGCAGGCCGACCATTGGCTGGGCTGCTGCGGCGGCGGCGTGGTGGGCACGGGGAAGCAGGACGCCCATGAACTCGAGGGCGAACCCGCCTTGAGCGTGCTCCTCCTCCATCTCCCCAACGCCATCCTCCAACCCTTCGCCCTCGACACCGGCGCCCTGCCCGACCTCGACGGGCCCGCCGAGGCCTGGCGCGAGGCCCTGGGGCTGCCCGCCTCGCCCACCGCCCCTGCCGACAGCCCCGCCTCCATGCTCCTGCTGGTCGATCCCACCTGTGGCGCCATCAACGACCTGATCAGCGGCTTGGATTACGCCCTCCCCCACACCCTCAAGGTGGGCGGCATCGCGGGCCAGCACAGCGCCCCCCATGGCTCCCTGCTCGTGGGCGGCGGCGACGGCGGCACCGTTCGTGCCGGGGCGGTGGGTTGCCTGATCAGCGGCGCCTGGCGGCTGGATCCCGTGGTGGCCCAGGGATGCCGGCCCATTGGCCCGGTGTTTGAGGTGGAGCAAGCCCAGCGCAACATCGTCATCCAGGTGAGCCGTGGCGGGGACGACCCCCGCAGCCCCGTGGAGGCCCTGCAGCGAATCCTCAGCGAGCTGAGCCCCATGGAGCGGGAGCAGGTGAAGCACTCCCTCTTCCTCGGCGTCGACCGCAGCGAGGTCCTGCTCTCCAACGCGGATGACCAGCCCTCCGCCTTCCTGGTGCGCAACCTGATCGGCGTGGACCCCCGCAATGGCGCCGTGGCGGTGGCCGAGCGCATGCGGGTGGGCCAGAAAGTGCAGTTCCAGCTGCGGGACGCCCAGGCGTCCCGTCTTGATGCCCGCCAGCTGCTCAGCCGCCAGCTCAACGTCAGCGCCCAGCCGTTGGCCGCCCTCCTTTTCGCCTGCCTGGGCCGGGGCGAGGGCCTTTACGGCGAGGCGGATGGCGATGTGAAGCTCTGCCGGGAGGTGTTCGCCACCGTTCCGATCGGCGGGGTGTTCTGCAACGGTGAAATCGGCCCCGTGGGCCAGGCCACCCATCTGCACGGCTACACCGCCTGCTGGGCGTTTCTGACCCCCAACGACTGATGGTGCGGCAGCATGTCAACCCCCTAAGCCGCTTCTACCAGGCGCCACGGGCCCTGCCCCCCCTGCCCGACCTCTTCCCCAACCCCGACCTGCCCCTCCATCTCGACATCGGCAGCGCCCGCGGCCGTTTCCTGCTCGCCCTGGCCCCCCTCCGCCCCGATCCCCACCATCTCGGGCTGGAGATCCGCCGGCCCCTGGCGCAAGCGGCGGAGGCGGACCAACAGGCGGCCCAGCTGGCCAACCTGCGGTTTCTCTTCACCAATGCCAGCGTCAACCTGCCTGACTGGCTGGCCCAGCTCCCCCCCGGCCGGCTGGACTTGGTGACCCTTCAATTTCCCGATCCCTGGTTCAAGGCGCGCCACCACAAGCGGCGGGTGCTCCAACCGCCGCTGCTGCGGGCGCTGACGGCGGCCATGGCCCCGGGCAGCCAGCTGTTCCTCCAGAGCGACGTGCTCCCCCTGATCGAGCCGATGGTCGCCCTGGTGGAGGCCAGCGGCTGCTTCGCGCGGCCCGCCGCCGATCCCCAGCCCTGGCGCCCCTCCAACCCCCTCCCCGTGCCCAGCGAGCGCGAACGCCATGTGGAGGCCCAGGGACTGCCGGTCTACCGCGTGCTTTTCCTCCGCAACTTCCAGCCGCCGCCGCCACTCGACGCACTGGAGGGCCCGGCGGAGGCCGCCCAGGCGGGGGCCACCCATACTCCTGGCCAATCCCCTGTCGAGGTCCTGTGACCGCTGTCGCCCCTCCCCCCCTGTTGCTGCGTTGGCAGGGGTTGTTGGCCCAGCAACGCAGCGGTTGGCTGGGGCGGCACCTGGAGTTGGTGGCCGGCGTCATGCTCTGCGCGCTGATGGGCTGGTTGCCCCAGATCACGCGGGGGGGCCTGAGCCTGCTGATCACCGCCTGCGGCGCGCTCTGGGTGCTCTGGGCGCTACGCACCAAGCCCGGCCCCCTGGGGGCCATCAACGGCTGGCTGCTGGCGGTGCTGGCGGTGGCGGTGGTGGCCACTGGCTTTTCCCCCGTGCCCCTGGCGGCCTTCAAGGGCCTGATGAAGCTGGTGAGCTATCTGGGGGTTTACGCCCTCATGCGCCAGCTGTTGGCCACCGCGCCATGTTGGTGGGATCGGATCACGGCCGCCCTGCTCGCTGGCTCCCTGCTCACCAGCGTGATCGGCATCCGCCAGCTCTACGGCGACGCGGGTGCCCTGGCCCGCTGGTCGGACGCCAATTCCGTGGCCGCCGGCACGGTGCGGATCTACAGCACCCTCGACAACCCCAACCTCCTCGGGGGCTACCTGCTGCCGATCCTGCCGCTGGCGGCCGTCGCCCTCCTGCGCTGGCCCGGTTGGCCCCGGCGCCTGTTCGCCCTGGGGGCCCTGCTCCTTGGCATCCTGACCCTGGTGCTCACCTACAGCCGCGGCGCCTGGATGGGGATGGTCGGGGCTCTGGCCGTGCTCGCCCTGGTGCTGGTGGTGCGCCACACCCGCTCCTGGCCGCCGCTCTGGCGCCGCCTGCTGCCGCTCGTCCTGCTCGGAGGCGGAGCCCTGACCCTGGTGGTGCTCATCACCCAGGTGGAGCCCCTGCGGGTGCGGGTGATGAGCCTGGTGGCCGGCCGGGAGGACAGCTCCAACAACTTCCGCATGAACGTCTGGACCTCCGTGATGGCGATGATCCGCGAGCGGCCCTGGATTGGCATCGGCCCCGGCAACACCGCCTTCAACCTGATCTATCCCCTCTACCAACAGCCGAAGTTCAACGCCCTCAGCGCCTACTCCATCCCCCTGGAGTGGCTCGTGGAGGCGGGCCTGCCCGGCCTGGTGACCGGGGCCGGCCTCTTCCTCTGCGCCCTGCGGACGGGGCTGCGCCAATGGAACGGCGACGGACCGCTGGTGTTGCCCTCCCTGGCCGCGGTGGCCGCCTTTGTGGGACTGGCGATCCAGGGGCTGACGGACACGATCTTTTTCAGGCCCGAAGTTCAACTGATCGCCCTCTTCAGCCTGGCCACCCTGGCCGCCGCCCGGCGCGGCACGGGGGCCACCCAGCCGGCTCCCCGCCTGCCGTGAGGGACGCCCCCCCGTCCCCCCCCACCGAGACCGTCTTGCTGGCGGGCTTTGATGCCGGCCAAACCCACACCACCTGTCGGCTGGCCACGGCGGACGGGACGCCCCTGGCGGAAGGCACGGGCCCCGGAGTGGGCCATCTCGCCTCCCTGGATGGCCCAAAGCGGTTTCAGGAGGCCTTGCGGGACAGCCTGGTGCGGGCCCGGGCCCATGGGGTGGATCAGGGGCGGCCCCAGGGGGTCTGGCCCCTGGCCGCCGCGGCGATCGGCGCCAGCGGGATTGAACACGGCAGCGCGGTGCAACAAGAGGGCTTGCGACTGGCGATGGACACCCTCGGCTTGCCCGCCGAGCGCCTGCGGGTGACCGGCGACGAGCGCACGGCCCTGGCGGGGGCGGTGCCCCAGGGGGAGGGCATCGTGGTGATCAGCGGCACCGGCACGATCGCCGTCGGCCGCGATGGGGCGGGCCGCCAGCACCGCTGCGCGGGATGGGGTTGGCTGCTCGATGGGGCCGGCTCCGCGATGGACATCGGCCGCGATGCCCTCAGCCTCAGCCTGCGCATGGCGGACGGGCGCCACGCGGACGATCCCCTCCGACGGGCCCTCTGGACGGCCCTGGATGTGGCGGTGGACGATCCAAGCTCCCCCCAGCGCATCAAGGCCAGGGTGGTGGCGCCAGGCTTTGGGCCCGCCGGATTCGCCGCCCTGGCTCCGGTGGTGGAGGACCAGGCGGCCAGCGGCAATGCCCTGGCCCTGGCCCTGCTGCAACACCATGGGGAGGCCCTGGTGGAGATGGTGGTGGCGGTGGCCACCAGCTTGGATCTGGGGACCCCAACGGTCTGCACCCTCGGAGGGGCCATCACCCACCTGGGCTGCTTTCGTCAGGCCTTTGGAACGGCCCTGGCCCGGGCGCTGCCCGGGGGGCGCTGGCGGGCCCCAGCGGGGGATGGCTGTGCCGGGGCGCTGGCGATGGCCGCCGCCATCAGACGGGGTTGAGGAGCCGCTCCGCCTCCGCCGCCAACAGCCGGGTCCAGTGGTCCACCTGCTCGGTTTCCGCCGCCTCCACCATCACCCGCAGGAGGGGTTCGGTGCCACTGGCGCGCACGAGCACCCGACCCTGGCCCGCCATGGCCGCCTCGGCGCGGGCCACCGCTTCCCGCATGGGTTCGCACTCCTGCCAGTGGGTGCGGCGGTGACGGTCGGGCACCGTCACATTGACGAGCTTCTGGGGGTAGGGCTGGAAGCTGTGGTCCATCCACTCGGCGAGGGTTTGGCCCCGGCCATGCACCAGCGTCGCCACCTGCAGCGCCGTCAGCAACCCATCCCCGCTCATGCCATGGCGGGCGGACAGGATGTGGCCGCTCTGCTCGCCGCCAAGGCCCGCGCCGAATTCCTCCATCGCGGCATGGACGTATTGGTCGCCCACCGGCGTGCGCTCCAACACCCCCCCGGCCTGCCGCCAGGCCCGCTCAAAGCCCAGGTTGGACATCACCGTGGCGACGAGGCGATCCGCCGGCAACCGGCCCGACTGGCGCAGGGCCGAACCCCATAGATACAGAATTTGATCCCCGTCCACCACCCGGCCGCGGCCATCCACGGCGAGCATGCGATCCGCGTCGCCATCAAACGCGAAGCCCATCTCCGCCCCTTCCTCGATCACGGCCCGCCGCAGGGACTCCAGATGGGTGCTGCCGCACCCCTGGTTGATGCGGGCGCCATCGGGCTGGCCGTGCAGCACCACCAGGTCCGCCCCCAGGTCGCGAAACACCTCCTCCCCGCAGGCCGTCGCCGATCCCCAGCACAGATCCAGCACCACGCGACAGCCGTCCAGCCGCTGCCCCTCCACGCTGGCCAGCAGGTCCTGGCGGTAGTCCGCCATCAGGTCCGTCCGCTGGTGCACCGTGCCGGTGCCCGCCAGCCCCTCCGGCCCCTCCAACGCCTCCCCCCGCAGGCCCCGCTCGATGGCCAGTTGCTGGTCGCGGCCCAGTTTGGCGCCACTGGGCCCAAACACTTTGATGCCGTTGTCGTGGGGGGGATTGTGGCTGGCGGACACCATCAGACCGCCCGCCGCTCCGGCGCGCCGGATCGTGCCGGGCACCGCTGGCGTGGGGCAGAGCCCCAACTGCCACACCTGCCGGCCCGCCGCCGCCAGCCCCGCCGTGAGGGCCGCCACCAGCATCGGTCCACTGGTGCGGGAATCGGAGCCGATCACCACCGGTCCCTCGCCGGGGAGCCCCAGCCCCGTCCAATACCCCACCTGCAACGCCAGGGCTGGCGTGATCACGGTGCCCACTCGGCCGCGGATGCCGTCGGTGCCGAAAGCCACGCGATCTCCCAAGGGGGCCCCGATCGGGTGAGGAGGCGCTGCGGCCATGGACAAGGATGGGACACGGTTGCCCGGCCAGGCTACGTGCCATCCCCCTGGCCCACCAGGGCCTGAACGCTCGCAGGGCCTCGCCCCCCCGCGGAGCCTCCTCCCCCCCTGCGCTGGCTCAGTCCCAGCGGCGCGGCCGCCAGAGCCAGCGCAGGCCCTCGCCAACGGCCCAGAGCAGCAGGAGCCCCACCACCGAACCCGGCAGCCACTGGAACGGTGGCCAGGGTCGCAACAGCCATACACCCCCGGCGACGGCCGCCACGACGACCGCCCGGCGCCGCCCGCGGGATCCGGGCAGAGCGCCCAATAACGGCGGCAGGGGAGGAAGGGCTGGCAGGGGGGGACGCGGCAAGCGCATGGGCCAGGACCCGCGGGACAGCGTCTCAGAATGCCACCCTCCGCCCGGCGCCCTTGACCCGACTCTCCGTTTTGCTGGCTGTCTCGTGCTTGGGCACCGCGGGGGCGTTGTTGGCGGGTCGGGCCCTGTTGGACCGGCGGGATCCGTTGACGCCGGAGCGTTCCAGCGCCGCGTTGGAGCGCGTCTGGCGCTGGTCGCCCGATCCGCGACGACGCCAGGAAGCTGCCCTGCTCCTCGCCAGCCGCGACCCGGGCGACGGCACCGCCGCGGGCCAGGGCGCCTGGCTCACCGCCCAAGGATGGGGAACCCATCCCCTGGCCGCCGTGGTGCTCAAGCAGGCGGCGCTACGGCGCGAGGCGCGGGGGGAGAAGGCCGCGGCCCTTCCCCTCTGGCGCCAACTCTGGCGGCGGTTCCCCCAGGAACCCGCCAGCGCCGATGCCCTCTATGCCCTGGGGCGCCAAACCCCCAGCTGGCGCGAGGAGTTGCGCCGCCGGTTCCCCGCCCATCCGGCGGCCCTGGCCGCCGCCCTGGAGGCGGGGCCAGGGGAAAAGGAGCGGGAGCGGGGAGCCCTCCATCTGGCCCCGTGGGGCCCGCGCTGGCCCGGGGCCGGCGACGCCATCGCGGCCGTCTGCGCCCAACCCGCCGTGGGCCCCTCCAGCCGTGCCTTGCTGACGCAGGGGTTGGCGGAGGCGGGCGATGGGGCCGGGGCCCTGCGCTGCCTGGGTGAGAAGGGCCCGGACCCCGCCGCGCTGGGAGCCCTCAGCGACCGGGGCCGGCTGGCGGTGGCGCGGGCCTGGGGCAAGGGGCCGCCGGACGCCCAGCGCCTGGTGGCGCCGCTGCTGGCGGCCATGGCGCGGGAACGGCCGGAGGCCCCTGAGGCCGAAGACGCCGTGCGCCTTCTCAGCGAGCGGGAGGGGGCGGACGTGCCGGCCCTGTTGGCAACCCTGCCCCCCCGCTGGCGGGCCAGCGCCCCCGTGCGGGCCCGCCTGGCCCAGAACGACACCGCTGGAACCGCCATCCTGGAGGTGTTGCGCCGCTGGCCGCGGGATCCCGCCAGCTGGGATCTGCAGTGGGAGGCCACCCGAAAGGCGTTCCTGGCGGGCAACTGGCAGGCGGCCCTGACCCTCCTGGAGGCCCTCCCGCCTGACCAATTACCGCCGGCCCTGGCCGCCCGTCATCGATTCTGGCTGGGCTATGTCCAACGCCAGCTCGGGCTGCAGGACGAGGCCACCCTCACCTGGAAGGAGCTGTTGCTCCGCCATCCCGGCGGCTATTACGGCTGGCGCGCGTCGGCCCGACTCGGCCAGGAAGACCTGCGGGTGGACCAGGAACCGGGGGGGCCGCTCACCGTGGATCCGCCAGGGCGGTGGCACCCCCTCGCCAGTGGGGACCCGGCCCTCGATGGGCTGTGGCGGTTGGGACAAGCCACGGAGGCTTGGGAAACCTGGCGGGTCCGGCGCGGTGGCGAGGCGCCCAGCGACAGCGCCGACCTCCTCGTGGAGGGTCGGCTGCGGCAAGCGGTGGGGGATGATTGGACAGCGCTGGGGCAACTGGAGCGGGCCGCCCTCCGCCTGCGGCCCGAGCAGTGCGCGCTCCTGCCGGAGCTGGAACGCAGCCTCCATCCGTCCCGTTTTCTGGAGGCCATCGCGCCCGCGGCGGCACGCCACCGGCTGGCCCCGTCGCTGCTGCTGGGCGTCGCCAAGCAGGAATCCCGCTTCACACCGGGCGTGCAATCCTCGGCGGCGGCGGTGGGGCTCCTGCAGCTGATGCCCGCGACGGCTGCCGAACTGGCCGGCTCCCCCCTCTCCACCAGCGATCTGCAGGATCCCAAGCGCAACGCCGAGCTGGGAGCCCAGTACCTGCGGGGCCTGCTCAAGCAATGGAACGGGGAGCCCCTGGCGGCCGTGGCGAGCTACAACGCGGGGGCGGGAGCCGTGGGAGGCTGGACAAGCGTGGATCGCACGCGCGTTCCGGAACTCTGGGTGGAAGCCATCCCCTACCCCGAAACGCGCCTGTACGTCAAAAAAGTGCTTGGGAACGCCTGGAGCTACCAGCGGGCACGGCAGCCCGCCTGCTAGGGCCTCATTCCCCCTGGCAACGGCAAGCCCGCGACTCCCCCCAGGCCCAGCAGCCTGCCCAAGGCGGCGCCTCCCAGCACCAACAGCACCAGCAACACCACCGACACCAGCGGCGGTGGGACCCGCCGGGCCCGCACCATGTCCAGCCGGGCCAGCAACACGCTGGAGCTGAGGATCAACACATTGGCCAGCATCTCCAGGTGGAGCATGTAAAGGCCCACCAGCGTGACCAGGAGCAGGGTGGCCACGAGACTCACCACCCGACTGGTGGCCATCAGGGTGGAGAGCTGGCGCAACAGCAGGTCGGGGAGGGTGCACACCACCACCACCACCACCGCTTGCAGGCACTCCATGGTCCAAACCAGGCCGTCCATCATGGCTTGGTCCCCCGTGGTGGGGCGGTTCACGGTCCAGTCAAAGCCCAGATAAGCGCTCACCACTAGGAGGATGAGCAGCATGGGGGCCTGGAAGGGCAGGAGCATGTAGCGCAGAAAATTGCTCATTCCTCACCCCGGCTCCAGGGCCAGGCTGATGGCGCCAAAGGGACAACTGGGAAGGCATTGCTCGCACACCAGGCACCGGGCCGCGTCAAAGGTCAGCCGGCGCTGGGGCACCGGAAAGGCCAGGGCGCCACTGGGGCAGACGCCCGAACAAAGGCCACAATCGACGCACCGCCCCGCATCGACGCGGATCTCGCTGCGGGTGCGGATCAGGCGCAGGCCCTGGCGTTCGAGCCAGAGCTCCGCCGCATCCAATTCATCGATGTCGCCGGACAGCTCCACCACCATGGTGCCGCTCTGGCTGGGGGCGATCTGGGCCCGCAGGATTTTCGCGGCCACATCAAAATCAACGGCCAACCGAGAGGTGATCGGCTGGTGCACGGCGTCGCGGGGGAAATGGAGGGTGAGACGCCGCTTCACGGCCCGATGGGCGGTTTACTCAACTTAGCAACGTCTCTCCCATTCGCCCATCCGTGGCCGCCGCCCCGCGCGGGAGCCAACGGGGCCAGGTCCGGGCGTCCCCGCCCTCGTCCCCCTCTAGGGTCAGCTGGAGTCTCGACAGCCAACCGTCTTCCATGGGCGACACCGCCACTCCGGCTTCCCTTGGTCGTCTTGAGCGCATGCTGCTGGCCGCCGTCGCCGCCCTGCTGGCGTTGCTGCTCTTTTGGTTGCGGGGCGGCCTCCACCCGGAAGCGACCCTGGATCGCCTGGCACGCCAGTCCCCCGACCTGAGCGCCGCCCTCCACAACGGCCGTCCCACAATTGTGGAGTTCTATGCCGATTGGTGTGAAGCCTGCCGGGCCATGGCCCCCGCGATGGAGGCCATGGAGCGTCGCCACCACGGGCAGCTCGATGTGGTGCTCCTGAATGTGGACAATCCCCGCTGGCAGCCGCAGATTGACAGCTACGCCGTCAATGGCATCCCCCATCTGGAGTTGTTCGACGGCGAGGGGCAGCGGCTGGGCCAGGTGGTTGGCGCCCGCGGTGACGGGGAGTTGGAGGCGCTAAGCACCGCGATGCTGGCGGGGCAACCGCTGCCCGCCCTGCCGGGGGCGGCCCCCACCAGCACCCTGGCGGCAGACCTGTCTCCCTCCGCCACCATCCCCATCGCGCCCCGCAGCCATGGCTGAGCCGTTGTTTGATCCCCGCTTTCGGGTGGACCTCATCGCGGCCACACCCAACCCCCAGCAGTGCGTCTACGCCGCGATGCATCAGGACTACAGCGAAGGGTATGTGGCCGCGGATCGGGGGGAGTGGCCTGACGAGACCCGGGCGGGCGAGATCTGCGTCAAGCGGCTGTTGGCGGGGGAGCGGGGGCACTATGGACCACTGGAGCACGCCCAGATCGTGCTCAATGTGGGCTGGTTTCCCCATTCCGTGATGCAACAGGCCCGCACCCATCGGGTGGGTGTGAGTTTTGATGTGCAATGTCTTGCCGGTGACACCGAGATCACCTTCCTGCATGCCGGGGGGGGCCTGCGGAAGATCAAGATCGCTGAATTACACGATCTCTGGACGAACGGAGAGCAGGGGATTCGTTACCGGCAGATCCGTGGCCGTCAAGGCGAAGCTCCAGCAACATACCGCCGCGATTGCCGCAAGCGGCTGCAGAAAATGCAGTTGCGGGTGCTGAACGAAGACACGAACGTCTTTGAAACGAGCCATCTCACGGACGTGATTTGCAGTGGGCTGCAACCCGTTTATCGACTGACGATGGAGGATGGCCGCACTCTCGACTGCACCGTCAACCATCGCCTGCTTACACCAGATGGCTGGCAGACCATGGGAGACGCCCTGTCCCTGAGGGTGCGAAAGGATGGAACCGTGTGCAGCTTCCGACGCACAGCGCAGGTGCTGGCGAACGGCAACGTGGCGGTGGGCAACGGGGCCTACCGAGACAAAGGCTGGCTGCACCAACAGGTCGAATCCGGGGCGACCCCAGACGAGATGGCGGAGCGGGCTGGCTGTTCGACCACCACGATCCGGGACTGGGCCCGTCGATATCAGATCCGCTTGGTGGAGAGCAGCAGGCGCTTTCAGCCGGGAAACAAGCCCTGGAACCACAACCCTTCAGTTCTCTATCGCCAGCAAGAATGGCTGCAGCAACAACTGGAGAATGGGCATTGGTCCAAGGAGATGGCCGAACTCGCGGGCTGCTCCGTGGAAGCCATCAAAAAGTGGGTCTATCACTTCGGTCTGACCCTCAATCAACGCCCATTGTTCCAGGAGGGCATGTCGCCTTGGAACAAAGGGCGAGGTGGTTATCGCCTGCAGCTATCGGAAGCGTCACGCGAAGCGCGGCGTGCCCATGGCCGACAGAGCACCCGTCGAGGCGCAGCATCACATTTTTGGAAGGGGGGTACATCATCTGAGCGAGTGTTGATCGGTGCCTGGACACGGCAAAACGCACCCCAGGTTCATCAATGCTTCGATCACACCTGCCAGCGCTGTGGATGGCGAGGAAGCGAGCAAAAACTGCACCCCCACCACTTGCTACCGGTCAATGCGGATCCAAGCCTGGGCTATGAAATCGAGAATCTCGTCACACTCTGCCAACCCTGTCACGCCTTCATTCACAAACACCACCAGGAGGCCGACTTTGCTGCGGCGTTCCGTCTGCTGAAGCCAATCCAAATCTGGCCCGAGCAGCCCCGTCCCCGGGGCCGGAAGCTCATGGCCCATCCGCTCACCGTGGTCCAGGTGGAGTTTCTGGGCTCTCAGATGACCTACGACCTTGCGGTGGCCGATCCTTGGCACAACTTCGTGGCCAACGGCCTGGTGGTGCACAATTCCATGCGTTATACCGGCGACCGCATCCGCAAGGCCGCCAACGGTGAGCTGGAGCTGGAGGAGGTCTTCTATCTGCGGCCACTGGGCAGCTACAGCGATCGCCAGGGCAAGAAATACAAGTACGACGAGGGCCAGCGGGCCATCGATCTGCAGCTCTGCCGGGCAGCTGCCGAACGCTATCGCGATCTCCTCGATGCCGGCTATGCCGAGGAGCACGCCCGCGGCATCCTGCCCTTTGATTACCGCCAACATTTTGTTGTGAGCTTCAGCCTGCGCGCCTTTCTCCACTTTCTTGACCTGCGCGCCAAGCTGGACGCCCAACAGGAAATTCGCACCCTTTGCGACCTGATGTGGCCCCATCTGCAAGCCTGGGCCCCCCAATTCGCGGACTGGTACCAACACACACGCCTGCACAGGGCCAAGCTCGCGCCCTAGGGGACGGGGTTGCCCCTGGGTCCCTCAGATCCGGGCCATGGTGACCCGTTCAGGCTGGAATTGGTACTTTCCCTGCCGATCTTGATAGGTTGTCTCACAGGCATCGCCTTCAAAAAACAATAGCTGACAAATCCCCTCTTCGGCATAAACCCTGCAATCCGCTCCTGACGAATTGCTGAATTCCAAAGTCAGATGCCCCTCCCAGCTGGCCTCTGCCGGCGTGGTGTTCACAATGATGCCAAGGCGCGCATAGGTGCTTTTTCCAAGGCAAATCACCGTGATGTTCGGGGGGACGCGCAACTTTTCCAACGCCACTCCCAGCCCGTAGGAATGGGCCGGGAGGATAAAGAAACATCCATCCGCATCCTGGTGCAACGCCACGGCCTCCAGGTTGGCCGGATTGAATCGCTTCGGATTCATCACCGTGCCAGGCACATGGCGAAAAATGAGAAACTCTTTCGCCGATAGGCGCAAATCGTATCCGTAGGAACTGCAACCAAAGCTCAACACGGGAGCGCTGCGGGCCTCCGGATCCAGGTGGCGCACCAGCGTGGGTTGAAAGGGCTCAATCATCCCCAGGGCGGCCTGCTCTTTGATCCAGCGGTCGTTCTTGAGCATCGACGGGGACAGGCAACAGGCTCCACGGCTGAGGTTAAAGGCCCCGCCCGCCGCGCCAAAGGGCGGACCAGGGCCCCCTGCCGGGCGAGCGCTGGGGGGCTAGTGCCCCCTGCGCAATTCCGTGATCTGATCCGCCAGTGCCAGCAGGGCCGCGGGCACGGCCGGGCCCGTGATGATCACATCCACCTGGGGGGGGCGCCGCTCCAGGGTCGCCAACACTTCCTCCAGGGGCAGATAGCCCAGGTCAATGGCCAGACCCAACTCATCCAGCACCAACTGATCAAGCCGGCCCTCCAGCATCTGGCGGCGACTGTCACTCCACACCTCCCGAATCGCGTCACAGATCTGCTTGGCCTCCTCCCCAGCCAGCTGATCCGCCGCCACCTCCAGGCAGAGGGGGATGGCCGGCCGCATCCACCGCAGGCGGCCGGACAGCATCTGGCCACCCTCCACCACCCCCTGGTCCACGCCCCCCTTCAGCAATTGGCACACGAGCACCCGGCTGCCCAAACCCGCCGCGCGCAGGGCCTGGCTCAGCACGGTGGAGAAGCTGCCGCGGTGGGGAGCGGTGTGGATCTGGAGGAGGCCTTCGGGCTGGGAGACCAGGGCCACCGGTGGCCCATGGCGGGGACGGGGGACCAGCAACGCGGGCTCGTTTCGCGGGGCATGGGGCGCGTGGGCGAGGCGGGCTGTCATCGGCGTTGTGGCATGGGGGGCGGGACCCCCGTGAACTGAATGTAGCGGGACCCGAGGGGGCGGTACACCATATGTAGCGGAACCGCCCGTCTTTTCCGTCGCGCAAGCCACCCATGTGGAAAAAGCACCCTTGTGGGAAAAGGTGCGAACTGATACATTTGTCTCTGGGTCTGATCCGTAGTTTGCGCCCACTAGGCCTTCGTCGATGGTTGGCACCCAGGGCTTCAGCCGATACAACCCCGCGCATCCACGGGGCGCCCCCGCCGGCCCACTCCCCGCCGGTCCAGGTCTTGCCGCCAATTTCCCCACCCTGCTGGAGGTCATGCCCTCCCTGGCGGGCAGCAGCACTGAAAGCGTCGAGCGCGGCAAGACGATTTTTTTCCCGGGGGACCCCGCGGAGCGGGTCTACCTGTTGCGCCGTGGCGCGGTGCGCCTCTCCCGTGTCTATGAGTCCGGGGAAGAAATCACCGTGGCCCTGCTGCGGGAAAACAGTTTGTTTGGCGTGCTCTCCCTGCTCACCGGGCAGCGATCGGATCGCTTCTACCACGCCATCGCCTTCACCCGCGTCGAACTGGTCACCGCCCCGGCCACGTCCGTCCGCCGCGCCATCGAACAAGATGCCAGCGTGGGCTTGTTGCTGCTGCAGGGCCTGTCTTCCCGCATCCTGCAGACGGAAACCATGATCGAAACCCTCACCCACCGCGACATGTCCTCCCGGTTGGTGAGTTTTTTGCTGGTCCTCTGCCGCGACTTTGGCATTCCTGGCACGGAGGGGATCACCATCGATCTGCGCCTGTCCCATCAGGCCATTGCCGAAGCCATCGGCTCGACCCGGGTCACTATCACCCGCCTGTTGGGGGACTTGCGCTCCGATGGATTGGTGCAAGTTGACCGAAAGAAGATCACGGTCTTCGATCCGATCGCCCTGGCCAAGCGGTTCAGCTGATCATCCGAACTCCCCCCTCTCCGTCAGGGGGCTGGTGCCAGAGATACTGACAGTCCCTCGGGAGAACGCGTGTCGGGGTGGCTGTTGATCCTCGCCCTGCTGGTGCTGGGAGGGGTCCTCTCCACGCTGGGGGATCGGCTGGGCAGCAAGGTGGGAAAAGCCCGCCTGAGTTTGTTCAACCTGCGGCCGCGCAAAACGGCGGTGGTCATCACAGCCCTCACCGGGGCCTTGATCAGCGCCATGTCCTTGGGTCTGATGTTGCTGGTGAGCGAGCGGCTGCGGGTGGGCCTGTTTGAGCTGGATCAACTGCAAGAGCGGCTACGGGAGGGGCGTCTGGCCCTGTCCAACAGCCAGGCCGACCTGCGGCGCTCCCGCCTCACGCTGGAACGCAACCGCCAGGAACTGCAAACCAATCAACAGCAGCTGCGCATCAGCCGGCTGGAGCGGAATCGGGCTCTGCAGGGTCGCGAGGCCGCCATCGCCAGCGAGAGGAACGTCACCCAGGCGCTCAGCAAGGCCCAGCAACGGGTGGCCGCCCTGCGCCAGGAACTGCAACCCCTGCAGCGGGAACGCCGACGCCTGGAGGCGGAACGGGACCGGCTGACGCGGGACGTGAAGGGCCGCGATGCGGACATCCAGCGCACCGAGCGGGAGTTGGCGGGCGTGCGGGCCCGCATTGAGGCAGGCGCCAGGGAACTCCAGGATCTGGAGGGGAAAGTGATTGCCCTGCGGCGCGGGGATGTGCTGATCGCCAGCGGCCAGCCCCTCGCCATGGCGCGCATCCGCCTGGGGCGCCAAGAGGATGGACGACGCTCCATTGACGCCCTGCTCCAGGAAGCGAACAGCGCCGCCTTCCGGCTCCTGATGCCCGGACAAAAGGCCGACCGCCAAATCCTGCTGGTGCCCCGCAGTGACATCGAGCGACTGGA
Source organism: Cyanobacteriota bacterium (assembly GCA_046317475.1). GTDB lineage: Bacteria > Cyanobacteriota > Cyanobacteriia > PCC-6307 > Cyanobiaceae > Cyanobium. Next base: position 18,525 of record JBKCVY010000217.1, read on the forward strand.
TCAGGCCCTGCGCAAGCCCGGCGTCTGGGTGGTGACCATCCGGTCGGCGGCCAACATCCTCAGGGGCGAGCAACGGGTGCTGGCCTTCCCAGATCTGCGGCCCAATCGCTCGGTGGTGCGCCGTGGAGACGTGTTGGCCCGCACAGTGCTGGATGGGGATGTGCACTCCCCCGAGGAGGTGCGCAGCCGCCTGAACCTTCTCCTGGCGGCGGCGCTCACGCAAGCCCAGCGCCAGGGCACCTTGGTGGATGGCCTGCAGGTGGATGGGGCGGAGTTCAACCGCTTGGGCTTGGCCCTCAGCCAACGGCCCCCGGGCACCCCAGCCACGCTGGAGGCCGTGGCCCTGGCCAATGCCGACACGCCCGATCCCATTGCCGTCAACCTGCGGTGGTCCCCATGACACCAGCCCAACCCCCCTCCTCGGCCCTGCCCACAGGTCCCTTGGCCGGCCTCGATCCGGGCCGCGCCAAGTGCGGATTGGTGCGCACCGATCCCGCCTGCCGCCGCATCGTTGAAGCGGGTGTGCTCCGTCCAGAGGACTGCTATGAGCGGCTCCTCCACTGGCACCGGCAAGGGCTCATCGCTGGAGTTGTGATGGGGAACGGCACGGGCAGCCGCGCTTGGCGCGACCGCCTCGCCGGCCTGCTGCCGGTGCGGGCCATCGACGAGCGCAACTCCACCC
>JBKCVY010000218.1:0-3986 GCA_046317475.1 Cyanobacteriota bacterium
GAGGGGTGGTGGCCATCTCAAGCCACCAGGGCTGACCAGGTCCAGGCGACACCGCAGCCGATCAAGCCCGCGCATAAAAGGGAGCGCCGTTGGGGGCTCAGCCGCTCCACAAGGGCGCGCAAAGGGGTGAGAGCCACCACCAGCAACGCTCCCTGGCTGAGGAACAGGCCCAATCCATACAAGGCAACAGGAGCCTGGTTCCAACCCAACACGGCATCGCTCAGCACGTAGCCGTGCAGGGCGAAGGCGGGAAGGAGCAGCCCCTTGGGCCACTGGCGCACCCACACCAGGCCCACCACCACAAGGCTGAAGGCCACAGCCGCCTCCGCGAAGGGCAGGCCGGGACGCAGCAAACCGGCCAGGCTGCCCAGCAAACCGGTGGCCAACAACGCGAGCATCCACAGAGCGCGGCGTTGTAGGCCCACCAGGGACAGGGCACAGAGAAAGAGCAGGTGATCGGGTCCAAGGACGGGGTGGGCCAATCCACTGAGCAAACCCGCTAAGGGAGAGGGCGGCAGGCCCGTGAGGTCCATCAAATGGTGCGCTTGGGCGGGTAAGGAGGCCAACACCAGGGCGGGAAGCACCAGAGCCGCGATGGCGGCGACACCCAGCCAACGTCGGGGTGAACCCGAAGACAAAGCAAAGATCATGGAGGCGTCCGGTCCGCGCCGGGCTTGAGAGGGGTGGGCATCGGCGGGCGTTCTGACTGGATCGGCGAGGCGACCTTCACAGCTGCGGGACAGTGCCGGACTCCAGACCAGGTCTGACCACCGGGCTTTCCCCCTTTCCTCCGCGGGCTGATCCCCCACGGAACCGATGGCAAGGAATCTACCGGTGCCCGATCAAGTGCACTCCAAGCTGTCACGCGTCATGACGCCCGTGCGGGGATGGAGGCCCTCGGCCCTCGCGCAGAGGGCTCGGCGCTGGGCGCGATCCAACACGGCCCCGCTGAAATCGGCATCGCTGATCAGGGCATCCGTGAAGCGGCTTTGCATCAGCATCGCGTTTTGCAGCGTCGCGCCCCGTAGATCAGCTTTTTCAAGGCGGCTGGAGAACACCACCGCATCCCGCAGGTCCACGTCCCGCAGATCGGCACCCTGGAGATTGCTGCCGTTGAAGACCGCACCACGCAAATCGGCCCCATGGAGATCCACTCCGGCCAGGTCTGTCTTGAGGAATTCCTGCTGGCGCAAATCGCGCCCGTGCATGTCCGGTTCGATTTGTTGGAGGGCCCGCTGGCCCCGGAGTTCCGGGGCGGTGATGGCCAAAGCGGCTGGTGGTGCCACCACGATCAACACCACGGCCACGAGCAGAGCCCAAATCCCCAATCCCCATCTGTGGGGGGGGCGGGCCAGCCGGCTGGCGCTCCGCCTGAAGGATTCCCCGGTCGAGGCCACCGTGTCGTTCATGGATCCAGCCTTACGCTTCTGGCACAAGTTATGGCAGCCATGGCTCTGTCGTTGCGGGTGGTGGTTCCTCCCCACCCCTTGATCTCCCACTGGCTCACCATCCTCAGGGATGGGTCCACCCCGTCGCCCCTGTTCGCAACCGCCATGGGCGAATTGGGGCGATGGCGCACCTCCGAGGCCCTGCGGGATTGGCTGCCCCATTGCTCCGTGCCCGTGCAAACCCCCTGTGGGGAGACCACGGGAGAGATCGTGGATCCCTCGATCCCCCTGCTGGCCGTTCCCGTTCTGCGGGGGGGCCTGGGCCTGTGGCAGGGGGCCCAGAGTGTGGTGCCGTCCGCCCAGGTTTGCCATGTGGGCATCGATGCCCCCCCCGGCGGCACGGTGCACTGGTACCTGGATGATTTGCCCGCGGCCATCGGCCCACGGGTGGGGGTGCTGGCGTGGCTTCCCCAGGTGGCCACGGGCCGCACCTTGATCGCCTTGTTGCATCGGCTCCGGGAGGCTGGCGTTGAGGGTCAGCGGTTGCGGGTGATCAGCTGCCTGGCCGCGGCTCCGGGCTTGAAGGCCGTGGGAGAAGCCAGTCCCAACCTCTCCCTGTATTGCGCCTGCATCGATCCCGACCTCAACGAACAGGGGCAAATCACCCCAGGATTTGGGGATCCGGCGCGGCGGCTCTACAAGGCCGGAACGATCGAGACGGAAGCCTCCCGCGCCACCTAGGCAGACAAGGTCCCCAGGTCCAGCCTTCTCCCCTCCAGGGCCGAATCACCGCGCCAATCCGCTGGTCCCGCGGGAACCGCCCTGTTGGGCACCGCGGTTCTCGGGGCCATGGCTGGTGCCAGTGGTCTGGCCTGGTGGTTGTGGCGCCAAAGTCGGCGTCGACAGGTTGCTGAACGGGAAAACCGTCTGTTGCGCCTGTCCCGCTTCCAAGGCGGTGTGGCCGACCAGGGGAGACTTCCAGACTCCACACCGCAGGGGGAAGCCTTGCCGGAGCGGGTACAGCAGCTCAACCAAGCGATTGAAGAGGTGCGTCGCCAACTGGAGGGGTTGCAATCGCCACCATGACCACCCCCCGCCAGTAGGGTCGAAACGTCTCCCCGATCCACCATGTTGCGATCCGACGCCATCACAAAAGGGATTCAACGCTCCCCGAACAGAGCGATGCTGCGGGCGGTGGGATTTACCGACGAGGATTTTGGCAAGCCCATCATCGGCATCGCTAATGGATACAGCACGATCACCCCATGCAACATCGGGCTGAATGATCTGGCCAGGCGCGCGGAGGAAGCCGCCCTCCATGCGGGGGTCATGCCCCAGATGTTCGGCACGATCACCGTCAGCGATGGCATTTCCATGGGCACGGAGGGGATGAAGTACTCCCTCGTCTCCCGGGAAGTGATCGCGGATGCCATTGAAACGGCTTGCAATGCCCAAAGCATGGATGGGGTGCTGGCCATTGGCGGCTGCGACAAAAACATGCCCGGCGCCATGCTGGCCATCGCGCGCATGAATATCCCAGCCATCTTTGTTTACGGCGGCACAATAAAGCCTGGCAAGTTAAATGGATGCGACCTCACCGTGGTCAGCGCATTTGAGGCCGTGGGTCAGATTACAGCGCAGAAAATCAACGATGCCGAATTGATTGCCATTGAAAAAAACGCCTGTCCGGGTGCTGGAAGTTGCGGTGGAATGTTCACCGCCAATACCATGAGTTCCGCCATTGAGGCGATGGGATTGAGTCTGCCAGGCAGTTCCACCATGGCCGCCGAAGATCCTGAGAAAGCCGACAGCGCGGCCCGCTCAGCGGAGGTTCTGGCCAAAGCGATTCAGGCCAACATCCGCCCCAGCGATCTGCTGACACGCGAGGCCTTTGAAAACGCCATCAGCGTGGTCATGGCCGTTGGGGGCTCCACCAATGCGGTCCTCCATCTGTTGGCCATTGCCCGCACGGCCGGCGTGCCCCTGGCGATTGACGACTTTGAACGCATTCGCCAACGGGTGCCAGTCATCTGTGATCTCAAGCCCAGCGGCCGGTTCGTCACGGTCGACCTGCACCAGGCGGGGGGCATTCCCCAGGTGATGAAGCTCCTGTTGGAGGCAGGCCTGCTCCATGGCGAGTGCCGCACCATTGAGGGGCTGACCCTGCGGGAAGTCCTGGCCTCTGTGCCCGCCGAGCCCCCCCAGGGCCAGGAGGTCATCCGGCCCCTCAGCCATCCGCTCTATGCCAAGGGCCACCTGGCGATTCTCAAGGGCAACCTGGCCAGCGAGGGAGCCGTAGCCAAAATCAGTGGGGTGAAAACACCGGTTTTGACGGGTCCTGCGCGCGTCTACGAAAGCGAGGAAAGCTGTTTGGCCTCCATCCTGGCGGGGGACATCCACGCCGGCGATGTGGTGGTCATCCGCAACGAAGGCCCGGTCGGAGGTCCAGGCATGCGGGAGATGTTGGCCCCCACGGCGGCCATCGTTGGACAGGGCCTGGGCGACAAGGTGGCGCTGATCACCGATGGGCGCTTCTCCGGAGGCACCTATGGCTTGGTTGTGGGTCATGTGGCTCCCGAGGCCGCCACCGGCGGCACC
>JBKCVY010000219.1:0-1464 GCA_046317475.1 Cyanobacteriota bacterium
CAACAACTACATCGATTACGCCATCAACGCTCTCGTTTGAGCCTTCGGCATCGATCTCCTAATCCAAGCCCCCCTCCACAGGGGGGCTTTTTTTGTCGACTGGATGTCCTCCCGGTTCCGTTGGACTGGCCGGCCCCAGCCACGCCAGACATGAAAGACTTATAGGAAGAGCTGTAACGAACCAGCGGATTTTTTTGATGTCTCCTGAAGCACACCATAAGATCGCATCAGCGCGTCCTTGGCGCGTGCCTTCTCCCTTTCGGCCTAGATTCCATGACTCTGGTAAATGCACCCTATTTGGGCATTGAACGGTATTCGTCAAGCCGCAATCGCGAAAACTGGTCAAATGGATCCGACCAAGATAAAAGCAGCATTATCCGAGCGGTTTATCAACAGGTACTTGGCTACCAATATGTGATGGAGAACGAGCGACTGAGCGGAGCCGAGTCCCTATTCAGAAACGGCTATCTCAGCGTGCGTGAGTTGGTCCGGCTTGTCGCCAAGAGCAATCTCTATCGTTCTCGCTTCTTTGAAAATAACAACCCATACCATTTTATTGAGCTTAATCACAAGCATCTGCTGGGGCGGGCTCCCCAAAACAAGGCCGAGATGCTGCATCACTTCACCATTCTGCAAGAACACGGCTACGACGCCGAGATCGATTCCTACATTGACAGCAACGAATATCAAGAGCGTTTTGGCGAAGAAGTTGTTCCTTTTTTGAATGGCTGGAATTATTCCGCCGGCCAGCAGGGGCGGCAGTTTTCTTGGCTGATGCAGCTGGCCCGTGGTTCAGGAGCCTCTGGTAAGGCTGAACGGGCCGGAACCAATTTCCGCCTGGGCACCGCCCTGCATCAGGATCGGGCCATTCCTGTGGTGAGCCCAAACGCGGGCGGTTCCTCTGGGGTGCAGCCTGCCAATGTGCCCCATTCATCGATTACCCACATGGCCAAGGGCATCGGCCAAAAAGCCAGGGTGTATCGGGTGGAAGTCACGGGACTGAACAACTATCAACTGCACAAGCGCAGCAACACCGTTCGGTTCGTTCCCTTTAACAAACTGCTCGAAGCCCAGCAGATGATTCATCGCCAGGGGGGACGGGTCGCCAGCGTCACCCCCGTGAATTAAACGGACGTTCTGTCTTTACCAGCTTTCAAGCCAACCACCCCAAAGCCCGGCAGCGGCTCTGCCGGGCTTTTTTTTGGAGGGCCAGGTTCTTAATTGTGCCCCATCGACACAAAACATCGGCTTCGATGACCCTTTGTGACGTTCACAGATTTCCCGAGAAATCCCCTGGAAAATAACAGCGTGCTTCGGCACACCCCCTTTACCCACCCACTCCCGACGGAGATCGTCGAGACCAGGAGCCCTTCAACATGTTCGACGCCTTCACCAAGGTCGTTGCCCAGGCAGATGCCCGCGGCGAATTCCTGAATTCCGGCCAGATTGACGCCCTCTCGGCCC
>JBKCVY010000220.1:0-10635 GCA_046317475.1 Cyanobacteriota bacterium
AGGGGTGGCGGTGCCGGAAGCGGTGGCGGCGGTCTGATCGGCCCCCACCCGAAAGCTCCTTGCCGCGTTGACGGCCACCACCCTTGACGGCAACCCCCTCGATCTCAGATAAGGGATCTTTGGGATGGCGCGATGGCTGACCGTGCGAACCCCGGAGCCTTGAGTGGGCTGAGGGGCCGAAATTTTCTGTCTTCTGCGGATTTGGATGCCCACCAAACCGCGGCCCTGCTGGATCTGGCCGCCGCCCTCAAAGCCGGCCGTCACCGCTGCGACTTGGCGGGGCGCACCCTCGGCTTGATTTTTACCAAGGCCTCCACCCGCACCCGGGTGAGTTTCACAGTGGCCATGGCTCGTCTCGGGGGTCAGACCCTTGATTTAGATCCCTCCACCACCCAGCTGGGCCGTGGTGAGCCCCTGGCCGACACGGCACGGGTGTTGAGCCGCTTCGTCGATGCCTTGGCCGTGCTCACTTTCGCCCAATCGGAACTGGAGGACTATGCCCATTGGGCCACGATTCCTGTCATTAACGCCCTGACTGACGAAGAACATCCCTGCCAGGCGCTGGCCGACTACCTCACGATGCGGGAAGCCTATGGCACCATCGCCGGCCTCACCCTGGCCTACGTGGGCGACGGCAACAACGTGGCTCACTCCCTGATGCTCTGCGGTGCCTTGCTGGGGGTGAATGTGCGCATCGGCTGTCCAGAGGGGTTCCAACCCCACCCGGTCATGGTGGCGCGGGCCCGGGAGCTGGCCGGGGAGCGGTGCGCCATCGCCACCGTCTCCGATCCCCTGGCGGCGGTGCGGGGGGCCCACGCGGTGTACACCGATGTCTGGGCGTCGATGGGGCAGGAGGCGGAGCAAGGCCGGCGGGAGGAGGCCTTCCGGGGCTGGTGTCTGGATGAGGCCTTGCTTTCCGAGGCGGACAGCCGGGCGATCGTGCTCCACTGCCTGCCCGCCCATCGGGGCGAGGAGATCAGCGCGGGCGCCATTGAGGGCAGGGCAAGCCGGGTGTTTGATCAGGCGGAAAATCGGCTGCATGTGCAGCAGGCCCTGCTGGCGACCCTGCTCGGAGACCCCTGAACCGGAGCCCGGACTAGACAAATGCCCCTCCGGGGCGGTACATCTGTATCAGATGCCGCCGGCCTGTGCCCGCAGACCTTACGCCCGCCCAGCAAGAGCTCTACGACTGGCTGGCCACCTACATCAGCTCCCATCGGCACAGCCCCTCCATCCGTCAGATGATGGAGGCGATGGGTTTGCGCTCGCCGGCCCCGATCCAGAGCCGCCTGCGCCACCTGCAGCAAAAGGGCTGGATCACCTGGCAGGAGGGCCAGGCCCGCACCATGCAGCTTCTGGGCCCAGAGGGCCCGGGCGGGATTCCGGTGCTGGGGGCGGTGGCCGCCGGTGGGCTGATCGAGCCCTGCACGGACACCGAGGACCGGCTCGACCTCTCCCCCTTGCTGGAGACCCGCGGCCTGTTCGCCCTGACGGTGACTGGCGATTCCATGGTGGGCGCCCACATCGCGGATGGGGATGTGGTGCTGCTGGAGCCGGTTTCCGATGCCAGCCAGCTGCGGGAGGGCACGATTGTGAGCGCCTTTGTGCCCGGCGGCGGCGCCACGTTGAAGCACTTTCACCGGCAGGGCCGCAAGGTGCGCCTGGAGGCGGCCAATCCGGCCTACGAACCCATCGTGATTCCAGCCGACCAGGTGACCATCCAGGGCCGGCTGGTGGCCGTCTGGCGCCAGGTGTGAGCCTGGCCGGACGCCTCGGCCAATCCGGCGGCGACCCACGACGGTGTACGATCTCACCTGTGGCAAGCATCGCTGGCCACACACATGGGGCCATAGCTCAGCTGGTAGAGCACCTGCATGGCATGCAGGGGGTCAGCGGTTCGAGTCCGCTTGGCTCCATTTGAAACAATGGATTTCTTTGATCCCTACGGGGGGCATTATCTTTGATCCGGCAGCGAACCTGCTCATTCAAAGGATATGTCCCATCAAGCATCCGATGCTGATGTCAGGGGTCAGGGGTCAGGGGTCAGCGGATCGAGGCTCTTTCCGTTGCCCCCACCAATGTTGGGCACCGTGGTGCATGGGCCTTGCCCATGGCGCGCCTATCCCCGCAGCCAGTCGCCGAGGGAGCGGGTGAATTGTTTCATGCCCTCTCCCGTCTCCTGGATCAGGTTGCGGAAATGGGTGGAATAGTGATCCACGGCCCGTTCAAATTCGTCGGTGGCGGGTGGTTCATGGCCCCGGCGCACATACTCCCCCGTGATGATGCGGTCGAAGGCACCGGAGCGGATCCAAAGGGTGAGCTCACTGACGCGTCGCACCGCATTGGGGTGGGTGGTGCTGACCTCGTCGAAGAAGCGCAAGCCGCGATCAAAGGTGTCTTCCCACGCTTCGTAGCGGCTGGCCTGCTGGATGAAGGCATCCACATTCAACTCCGGAATGTTGCCCCCGGCCAATTTCATCAAGGTGCGGCAGAAGATGCGTGGATCACGGACAACAAGCACGGCGGCGCGGTCGCAGGTGAGTTCCGCCGCGCGGGACCATTCCAGCAAGGCCATGCGAATGGGCAGCAGGGGCAGGTTGCCGAACGGCAGACCAATCGAACCCATGTTGAGCAACAGCCGCAGCACGGTGGAGTACAGGACGTGTTCGGAATGGATGTGCCCCACCTCATGGGCAATCACCGATTTGAGTTCATCCGGCTCGAGGATGGAGACCAGGCCTGACTGCAGGATGATCATCGGTTGTTCGACACCAAAGGCCATGGCATTCACCTCCGGTGTCTGGAGGATGTAGAGCGGATAGGTCTTGGGCATGTCGAGCACGTCCAGACAGCTTTGACAGCTTTCCCAGAGCTTCGGCAGTTGGTTGGAACTGATTTCGATGCCGTTCCCCAGCAGATATTGCCTGTAGGCACGCTCCAATCCGAACTCAAACAGTTTGCGGATCACCTGATCGAGGTAGGGAATGTTCCGCAGGGCGGCTGTGGCCGCCCGATCCGCCGGATGTTCGTAGGCCTTGGGACTGATGCCCTTCAGATGGAAGGGCATGGGAGCGGTCCTGGTCATGGAGGGGTCCAGACTGCAACCATTGAAGCGGCAATGGATGGCGTGGGGCGGTCAGGCGGGGGAATGGCAACATGGCGCTCTTCCCGCCTGGAGTTGGGATGGGGAAAACGTTTTGCTTGACTTGCGGACGGTGATCCAACGGGCCTGTCTCCCATGTCGTTCCCAGTCCATGGCCCAACCCTTCCCCCCATCGCTGGCGCGGAGGAGGCCCTGCTGGCCTTGGTGCGGCAGGAGCCGCCGCTGGGCGTGCCCCGATCGCCGCACCGGTTGGCGGACATCCGCTCGGCCTTTGCCTGCGCTCTCCATATGCACCAACCCACGATTCCCGCCGGTGCGCATGGTGAATTGATCTCCCATTTGCAGTATATGTTTGAGCATGGTGAGGAGGGGGATAACCACAACGCGGCGGCGTTTGCCCAGTGCTACCGACGCATGGCCGACCTCCTGCCCCAATTGATCGCGGAGGGGTGCCAACCAAGGATCATGTTGGATTATTCCGGCAACTTGCTCTGGGGGTTGCAGCAAATGGACCGGCGGGATGTGTTGGACGCGCTCCACCAATTGGCCTGTGATCCCGCCCTTTATCCCCATGTGGAGTGGCTGGGCACCTTCTGGAGCCATGCGGTGGCGCCCTCCACGCCCATTCCCGATCTGAAGCTGCAGATCCTGGCCTGGCAACAGCATTTTGCCTCCCTTTTTGGTCCCGAGGCCCTGCAACGGGTGAGGGGATTTTCCCCTCCCGAAATGCATCTGCCCAACCACCCAGACACCCTCTATGAATTTCTCAAGGCCCTGCGGGAGTGCGGCTATCAATGGTTGCTGGTTCAAGAACACAGCGTTGAGAATTTGGATGGTTCGCCCTTGCGTCAGGAGCAGAAATACATCCCCAATCAACTGGTGGCCCGTAACGCCCAGGGGGAGGAGGTGCGCCTGACGGTGCTGATCAAAACACAAGGATCAGATACCAAGTTGGTTGGACAGATGCAACCGTTTTATGAAGCGTTGACCTTGGCTCCCCAAACCCTGGCGGGCAAGAGGATTCCTCCCTTGGTGACGCAGATTGCCGATGGTGAGAACGGAGGCGTGATGATGAATGAATTCCCCGCAGCTTTTGTGCAGGCCCACCACCGGATTGCGGCCCAGGAGGGGGTGCCCCGTACGGAGGCGCTGAATGGGACGGACTATCTGGAGCTGCTGCGGGCCGAGGGAATCACGGCGGACGATTTTCCAACAATTCAGGCCGTGCACCAACACAAGGTGTGGCAACGGGTCGGCGATCAGCCCACGCCAGAGGCGATGGAGGCCGCCTTGGCCGCTTGCCAGGCGAACGATCCCCAGTTCTCGATGGCTGGCGCGTCGTGGACCAACAATCTGAGTTGGGTGGAGGGCTATGGGAATGTGCTGGAGCCGATGCAGCAGCTCAGCGCCGATTTCCACCAGCGCTTTGATCCGTTGTTGGCGCGGGATGGGACGGTGAGCCAAAGCGTGGCCTATCAAGAGGCCCTGCTCCATGTGCTCCTGCTGGAGACCAGCTGCTTCCGGTACTGGGGCCAAGGCCGCTGGACCGACTACGCCCGCGACATCCACCGCCGGGGGGAGGCTGCCTTGCGGGCCTGAGGGGGCGCCGGTACTGGGGTCTGGCCCCACCCAGGAGTGGAGCCAGCGGGGCTCAGGACCACTCCAGGGGGCGAAAGTTGACGTTGGCGCCGCGGTCCATGGCGGCGATGAAGCGCTGGTGATGGAGGCGGGCCTCGGGGTGCCCCCCACCGAGAAGCGAATGGAGCACCAGCGATTCGAGATAGGCCCCTGGATGGGCAGAGATGGAGACGTCACCCTTGGCCAGTGGGGCTGGTTGGCGTGTCGCCGTTGACCTGGCCTTCGGGTTGGGGGGACGTGAGGTGGGGTTGGCGGGACGGGCCAGGGGAGCGGCGGCAGGGGCCGGCTTGGCTTGGCCCGCGTGATCCGCGGGGGTGTGAAGGGGCAGGAGCCGATTCCAGATCAGGCCGACTTGGTTCATCTGGCCCGCCAGCTCGGAATGTTTGAGGTCGCGGGGATCGCCGGCCTGGCCGGCACCGTCGCCGGAGGACGCCTCGCGGTGGAACCAGGCCACGGCCTGCGCGTCGGTGGGTTCACTGGCCCGCCGCGTCCAGATCCGCATCCTTGCGGGATGGATCACTTCCCGCCAGGGGGCGGGCTCGCCGATGGGTTGTCCTGTGGCCTCCAGCCAACGGCGGGCGACTGCACGGGCCTGTCGCAGCAGGCGCGCCAACGCCTCAGGGCTCTGGACATGGAGCCAGGACGGCAGGGAGTCCGCGTTTCGCCATTGCCAATGGCAGCCGATGGGTGTTTTGTCGTAACGCGGGAAAAAGATGCGGTGATCCGGGCGTCGCCAGCTGCGGCCAAAGCCGCCCAGGCCCATGGTGAGCCCGTGCAGGGCGGCGAGCAGCTCAGCCAACAGGGCTTCGTCTTCCCCCTGTTCACAGCGGCGAGCCTGTCGCCATTGCAGGCGACCGGTGGTGGCGTAGGTGGGTTGGCGGTTGTTGGTCCAACCAAAGCTGCCGAGCTCCCAGGTGGCATCGGTGTAAGCGGTGGCCAGCAGACCGACATTGACGTCCTTGGCATCGACCGGGTTGATGGAGCCAAAGAGGCGGCCCACAACAAGCCGTGCCGTGCGCGCATCGGTGACGCCCCCAAACAGACGCAGGGCCATGCCACGAATGGCGGCGCGGAACATGGTGGGTCGAAACTCCGGGGTGCCAGCCAGCAACTTGGCGGCGGGGCCTTGGCCCTCCAAGCCGCACTGGAACAGCACATCACCATGGAGGCGTCCACTGCTGCCGTAGCCCACGCAGGTGCGTCCGCCGATGCCCATGTCCAGGGCGGTGCGTAGCGTTTCCTCAATCTCTTGCCATTCCTTTTCTTCCAGGGATGCGGCACTGCTCAGGCCGATCTGCAGCTTGGGTTGATAGAGGCTCACCACTCCAAACGCTCCACCCCGCTTTGTCGATGGGATTCCCACTTGCCATTCCTGTTGGGGATGGGCAAGGTCAAGGAGATTCGAGGTCCATTGGGCATCAACGGGCCAAGCGCCATGGAAGCGGAGCAGGCCCGGGATCAGCTTGGTTTCTTCCCCATCGGACCCAACGCCTCCACACCATTGCAATAAGCGCTCAGGCGAGGTTTTGCGGCACGAACGACGGAATAATCCTTTGATGCTGCTTCCAGGGATCAGGGGCCAGCCACCGGCCCCCGTCACCGGCCGAATGAACCCCTCATCCAGGCCGCTGTTGCTGATCAGTCGCCAGTCAATTTGCACCTCTACGAGGCGTAAACCCTTGCTGGTGAAGGGGGAGCGCGAATCCACACGTTCCACCCACTGGTCGAGCCAGGCTTCGATCGGTGACCGCCATCCGGGGGACGTCTCTTTGGATTTCTTGATGAACTGGCGTTGGCAGCGGCCTGTGGTCTGGGCTTGATACTCCAACGGCACCTTTTGCGCCAGCTCATTGGCGACTTGCGTCGGGATGTAGCCACCGGTTCCCTCCAGCACGCCAGCCACCACACGATCAAACAAGGGAGACTTCAACTCCGATGGTCTCCCGCGTTCAGTACGGATGAGTGTTCCCTTTGGATCAGAGCCAATGGGGGATGGAGGAGCGTTTTTTCGGGGTTGGGGCGGATGACTGCCAGCACCTCGTTTCTTGCGGCGGGATGCCATCAGCCCTCACCGCTTTTGGGTAACTTGAGTCGCTGGGTCCACCAGACCACAGAATCACACAGGGAAACAAGCACCGCCAAACAGACCTGATGGGCCTCGGGGCTGAGCTGCCAGATCTGCTGGGTGACGTCTTGGATGGTCTCCTCGTCGTCTTTGTTGGAGAGCAGCGTGCCAGGTAGCGAAAATCCAGCTCCTGACAAATGGATGATGCCTACAAACGCTTTCCAAACATCCGCGACAAAGGCTGCTTTTTTTATTTCCTTATCTGCCAGGCGCAGATGCTCCCCCCAAAAACGCTCCAAACCATAGGCGCAGGCGGCACGCATTTTGTAGGCTTGATTCAATGTTTCTGGATCACGTTGGCGGGCCCTGAGCACAATTTCTTGGGCCAGATGGTCCAGGTCGTAGGGATGCCAGCCCATCAAGCCACCTCCGCAAGGGCTGGCGCGGTTGGGCCAGACAGCAGCGTCACACTGCAGCGGCCAAAGCCAATGCTTTCCAGGCCACCGAAATAGAGCTCCTGGCTGGCCTCCTTCCCAAAGGGTTGCCAGGATTGCGTTTCATCCGGCTTGAGGGCGATGGGGAACACGAGCATGGATCCTTCAGGCAGCGCTTCCACATTGAAAAAGGCTCCCCCATCCACTTTCTTCATGGTGTCCGCCAATTTCACGCGGCTCTGGCGGTAGAGGGCCATGTCATGAATCATGCCGATGTCCGCATCGGCCACCACCACCAAACGGTCGGCTGGGAGCTCTGACCTCAGGGGAGCAGGGATCCAGGTGTGGAGATCAGGAACTGGCGTCACCTTCATGAAGCCGAGATTGAAAAAGAGCGTTCGTTCTTTGTGATTTTTTCTCGCCTGCAGCTGTTCACTGCAGGTGTAGGGAGCTGGCAGCTCAGACATCCATTCGGGCTGGGCCATTGCTGCATAGCGTTTCAGAAGACGCGGGCAGCTCACCCAAACGATCGGCTGCCCGGGACAGAAGACCGGCAGCCAGAGGAGCGACGCATATTCAAATTTGACGCGCCCTTCGCTGATGTCTGTATCACCAGCGGCTTTGCCATACCAATGTTCACAATCCTCCTTCGTCGAGCGCATCTCCGCCCGAAAGCGGCCGCGGATGGAGCTGCCGGGAATGATGCCTGTTTGGGTGAAGGGATCCCGGAAGATGAGGTTGAGATTGCCGGCTTCCTCTCCCTCGGAGGCCCCCACATGGAGGGGAGCCAGGGTGCGGATCAGGCCGTAACGGCGTTCGTACATCAGGGGGTGAGGGGCGTCAGGTGAGGGAGAGGGCGAGGGCGGTGCCGAGGTGTTTGAAGCTGAAGCCCTCCTTGGGGAACCAGGCTTCGGGCCATTCGGCCCAGGGGGGCAGGGGATCGCCAGCGAGCTGGTAGCAACTGCCGGCGGGGAGGGCCCAGCGGCCGCGGGAGAGGCGCCGTTTGGCGGGCCCGTGGAGGGTGGCTGGGCTGGGGTCGCGGCTGCCGGCGCCGAGGCGATGGCGCCAGGGGCGGGGGCGGTCGGTGAGGATGCCGGGCGGCTGGCCGTGGCGATGCCAGGGGTAGTGGCCGCGGGGCACGCTGGTGTCGATCGGTTCGCGGATGGAGAGTTTGGGGCCGCCCCATAGGCCAGGCGTGAGCAGGGCGAAGGGGGCGGTGAGGGGTTGGCGCACCAGCGCCAGCAGCAGCTCCGGGATCGGAACGCACCGCACCTGGACCAAATGCCCCTCCCCCCCGAAGCGCATCACGCCCTCGGGAAGCGCATGGCTGCTCAGGTAGGCCAACCGCACACCGGGCTGGAGGGCGATGCCGTATTCAAGAAACAACGCGCCCTCCTTGGCGCTCACCCGCTCGTTCTCCAGCAGCTTGGGATGGAGGTGGGGGACGGCGCACCAGGGATCGTCGTGGATGGGCAGGCCATCGGCTGGGGCGTTGGGGTTGGCGGGATGGGGCCAGTGGCTGAGGGCAAGCCAGCCGCCGCCGCGACTTTTGCGCGGGGTGGTGGTTCCCGGGGGCTCCCACCAGCCGGCGGGTTGGTCGATGCCATTGGCCTGGCGCCAGTGGAGGCGCTGGCGGCTGAGGCGGCCCCGGACCGCGTCCTCCTCCTGGATCAGCGCCATGGGCGCGGGCAGCATCAACTCCCCATCGGGGTTCAGCCAAAAGGGACCGGCGGTGTGGAGGTGCCACACCTCGTGGCGTGGCAGTTGGCTGGCGATCAGGCCCGCTGCGGCTGGCGCATCAGGGGGGAAGTGTTCAGCGGCGCGGCCGGTGAGCACCTCTGGTGAGAGCAGGCGACCGCTGGAGCCATAGAGCAGCCCGAGGGGTTCGAGTTGCACCAGCCAGGCGAAGGGCACGGTGGTCATCGGGCCACCTCCGCCAGGCGTTCTGTCCTGGCTCGCACCTGTTCGGCCCTGTCGCGCCGTTTTTCGAGGCCCGCCATCACCCGGCCCAGGTCGAGGAGCCAGAGGGAGAAGGGGCGATGGGGTTCCGGCGCTTGGCGGCTGGGGCAATGGCGATCGCCGCTGGCGACGGGGGTGGGGTTGGCGGGCGGAAGGACGCAGCCGGGGAAGTAGGCCTCCCAGAGGGCGTCCGCCGTGCCTGGGGTGATGGCCTGCCTGTCCTGGAGCCACGCCAGGTCATCGGCCAGGTGGCGCCAGGTGGCGGCTGGGCCTTGGCGACCCTCCCGGTCGCGGTAGTGGGCGCGGAGGGGTTGGAGCCAGGGCCAGGGGCAGGTCCATTCCAGGTGGTTGCCGCTGGCGTAGAGGAGGCGGAGGGCGAAACGATCCTTGCCGCGGGCCTTGGCGCTGGCTTCCGCGTCGCGGGCGTGTTGCAGCGCTTCCCGCTGGGGCACCTGGGCATCGGCCCACACCAGGCCCATGGAGATGGTGAGTTGGGGTTGGTGGGCTTCGGCCCAGAGGGTGGGAAAGGTTTCCAGCCAGCGCCAGAGATCGGCGGTGGTGAGATCGCGCTGACCCGGCTCGCTTTCGTGCAGCGCGCCGAAGACGTCATCGCCGCCGGCGTAGACGACCGTGGCCTTTCGCGCCGACGTGTCGCCCAGGGGCTCCGCCATGGCGAGGGGAACCCGCGAGTAGAGGGAGGCGGACCAGTGGCGGATGGCTCTGCTGAAGCTGCGCAAGGCGTCCTCCTCGCCCTGCCCGGATTGGGCGAGGGCTTGCAGGTGGCTGCCGATGCCATCGCCATCAGCCATGAACCAAATGATGGATTCCGTTGGGGGATCCTTGTCCGCTGCCTGGCGGTCGGCGGAGGGATCGCGGGTGGTGAGGCGGGGGAAATTTTGCAGCAAGTCGATGACGATGGTTTCGGCCAGGGGCCCTTCACCGGGGAGTGGGAAGGCCTGTTTGAGAATGGGGCGATAGGTGATCAAGCGTTTGACCAGCTCAATCAAGGAAATTTCCTCGTTTTCACCCGCGAAAGCCTCGCCCAGCTTTTGACGCAATTGGCAAAGAAGCTGGTTTGCCTCTTTTTTGGCGGCATCTGGATCGAGCAGCCAGGGTTGGACAACGCGGGCCATGGTGGGGCGTGCCACGGCTTCGGCGGAGGAGAGGCTGGAGCTTTCCCCCGTCCAGTTCGGCAGGCTCCAATCCCGCTGCCGTTTGTTCACCTTCAACGCCTCCCGGGCGGCGGCGATCGTGGCACCCTGGCCCTGAAAGACTTCCCAACTGTGGAGCGCGGCGGCCTTCCAATTGGCTCCCCAGCCCGCTTCCCAATCGCCAGTCCACCCCTCGGGAACGGGGCTGAAGGCGGCGACGTTGATGGTGCTCTCCAGCCAATGGCGGCATTCGCTCAGCACCTTGCTCCAGGCGGCGTGCAGGGC
>JBKCVY010000221.1:0-8881 GCA_046317475.1 Cyanobacteriota bacterium
GATTTGAGGCGGAGGTGGACACCTCGCTGGGGGCGTTGATTCCGCTGATCGAAACGGTGGGGTCCGCGCGGGGCAGCATCGAGAAGGGTCGATTGGGCCTGCTCGGTGATTTGTATTACGTGCAACTGGGCGATGAGGTCACCCGCACCGGTCGGCGGGGTTTGCTCACCGGCCGCGTCCAACAGACGTCGATTCAGGGGCTGTACGACTTCGCCTTCCGTTATCGCCTCGGCGCGCCAGAAACGGCCATCGGCACTCCCGGACGGTTGACGGTGATCCCCTATGCGGGGGTGCGACTGGTGGAAGCCCAGCTCGATCTGGCGGCCGTGCTGCAGGGGGAGGGGCCCCTACGGTTCCGGCTGGAGAAGCAAGGCAGCTGGAAGCGCACCTGGACCCAACCCTTGCTGGGCACCCAGGCCAGCGTGTTTCTCACCCCGGGCCTGAGGGCCTTCGCCCGGGCCGACATTGGCGGATTGGGGCTGGCCGGGGAGAAGGATCTGAGCGGCAACGCCCAGGTGGGACTGGGCATTGCCTTGGGAGCCAACACCCAACTCGACCTGTCCTGGCGTTACCTGGGCTTGGACTGGAGCAACGGCGCCCAGCGGGAATCGGGATTCAGCACACGGATGAATGGCGTGGAGGCCGGGCTGAAGGTGTTCTTCTGAGGCGCCAGGTGGCCGTGGGGGGAAAGGCCAAGACCAAAGGAGGGGGAAGAGCGCGGCACGACCAGGACTCAAGGACCAAAGACTTCGACAAGTTTTTCAAGATTCAGGTACTTGGTGAACTCAGTCGAACCGGCGCTGACCGCTGGATTTCTCATGACATCAGCGGATGCGGAGGCCCCCAGCAACAGAAACGACTGGGCAAACGTCTCCGCCCCCTCATTCTTGATGGCCTGCTTGGCCTGGGTGGCGCAGGATTCACCGAACAGCTTCTGAAAGACCATGGCGGTGTCTTTATTGCTCTGCTCGCGTTGTGCCGCCGTGATTGTGGAGTAAGGAGCAATGGCGGGATGCAAGGAAAGGGAGAAGAAGAACGATCGAATCAGCTGGAGTCGATCTTGCTCATTGGCAGCCTTGACCAAACAGTCGCCCAGGGCATCCGCGTAAGGTCCTGCAACAGCCCCAGGAGAGGCCAGCAGGGTGACCGCGACCGAAAGGGAGGCAATGAAGGTCTTTTGAATCATCTTCATCTCGTCAGGAAAACAGTTGTGTTGGAACTAATTTCATGCTAGGCAGAGTGGAGCCGACACCGGGAGACTGAAGCTTCGCCTTACATCAATCGATTGGGGGACGGTCCTCAGCCACTGGAGGGGGTAGGGATAAGGGAATCGTCTGGATCAGGGGGAGCGAGCTCCGGGCGACACTCCCCAAACAGCTCCCGCCAATCCCGCCGCATGTCCACCACGGTCCAGCCGTGGATTGGGGCTTGTTCCAGGGCTGTCACCAGCTTGCCAGTGCTGGTGGAGACGGCGTCGTAGGCGTATTCACGATCGGCATCGGTGTGGTGCACGATCAAGCCGAAGCTGGGTCGGGGATTATGAAGCGTGGTGTAGTGAAGCATCGCCAGATCGCCGTCGCTGTTGCCGCAACAGAGGAGGGGACGCCGACCAATGAAGTGATGGATGCCAACCGGCTTGCCGCCGTGGTCGTTGACGAACAGGTGATCGAGGGTCTTGGTCAACACCGGCTGGCCATCGCGCAGGGCGTAGGTGGTGCGGGCCATGGATCCCACCACCCGCTCCGGCGGAATGCCATAGACCCGCTCAACCCAAACGCGCATGAAGTCCGCGCCACCACCGGAAACGATGAACGCTTTGAAGCCACTGGTCCGCAAATGGCGCAACAGCTCCCGCATCGGCCGGTAGGCGAGGGCGTCGTAGGACAGGCCAAAGCGGGGATGGCGGGCGGTCGCCAGCCAGGCCTCCACGGACGCCTGAAACGCCTCCACCGTCATGCCCGCATGGGTGAGGGCCACGATCCGCAAGAGTCCCTCAAATTGCCCGCCCGCCAGCAGGGGGCCCAGGTTGCCCGCCAGGGCGGCCCGCACCATCGGATCGTCCGCCAGGGCGGGCTGGGAGGACACCCGGCGGCGGAGTTCGTCAAAGGCGAAGGCGGCCTGGAATGGAACCGGGTGCTCGGGCCAGAGGGTGCCGTCGTTATCCAAAACGGCGATGCGTTCCGCCTCCGGCACCCAATCCGGCGAGCCTTCCGTGCTCACCCGGGCGATGAAGGCCAGGATGGAGGTCTTCACCGAACCAGCCGCCCAGGAGGGCAGGGGATCCGAACCCGTGGAGGCCATGGGGTGGGTGTCGTGGCAAGGCCGTAATCTCCCATAGCTGAATCCGTCCTCCGTTCCCCAACAGTCCCGTGGGTTCCTCGCCGATGTCTGGCCGCCCCAGGGTCCGCCGTGCCAGGGCCTTTCGCCACGGCATGGCGGTGGTGGGCCTGGCTTGTTTCGCTGTGGCCGGGCTGGAGAGCCCAGCCAGGGCGGGCACCATCACGGGCACGGCCATCCTGGCGGAGACGAGCACTGGCGACCAACCGGTCCAATTGCCGGCCGATGCGGTGTTTGAGGCGGTGCTGATCGATGCGGCCCTCGCCGATGCGCCGGCCCTTGAGCTCGGACGCATGCGACGACACCCCCCGGGCCCGTCGCCGATTCCCTTCCGGATCCCCTACCGGGATGGCGACATCACGCCCAGGGGTCGCTACGCTGTGCGGGCCACGGTGCGACAAGGCGAGCGCCTGCTGTACACCACCGACACCTTCCACCCCGTGCTGACGCCTGGGGCGCGCCCGCCACTCGTGCTGCGGCTGGTGGCCGTGCCGCCCGGACGGCCAGGCCCCCTGGGCCGGCTGCCCGCGACGTGGCGGGGCGAATCGGCCGGTGCCAGCGGCACCACCCGCTGGCAGATCGACCTGGCGCCGGACGGCACGTTCCAGCTGCGGCAAACGTTCCTGCGGAGGCCCCAACCGGAGCGCTTCGATGACATCGGCCGTTGGCGCCTGGCGGGCCAGCCCCAGCGGCTGGTGCTGCGGGGTGGGCGGGAGGCGCCGGTGGTTCTGGAGCCGCTCCAGGGTGGGGAGGAGTTGCGACTGCTGGATCCAGCGGGCCAGCCCATCGCCTCCGCCCATCCCGACCGGCTGAAGCGGGTGGTGGGGGCGAGGCCGATCGAGCCGCGGCTCCACCTGCAGGGACTGTTCCGCTACATGGCGGATGCCGCCAACATCGAGCTGTGCGCTACGGGCCATCAGCTGCCCGTGGCGATGGAGGGTGAGTATCTGGCCTTGGAGCGCGCCTACAGGACGGTGAAGCCGGGTCGAGCGGGCAAGCCCCTGTTGGTCAACCTGGAGGGAATGATCACGGGACGGCCCTCGCCCGAGCCCGCGCTCGGCACTGTGCGAACCCTAGTGGTGGAGCGTTTCATCGGTGTTCATCCCGGTGGAGGATGCCCGAACGGGGCAGCCGTGACGTCGCCTGAGGGATAGGGAACCGGAGGGACAGGGCAAGCCCCAGGGGGACCAGGGGACGGACTGGGAAGGGAGATGGTCAATGGAACATGACCGGCTTCCTTGGTCAACGGAACACGACTGGGCGTCCCTCCTCCCGGGCTTGGCCGGCGGTGTAGGCCACGCCATCCACCTTGAGGCCGCTGGGGTCCAGCAAGGTGATGGTGCCGCCACGGTTGTTGAGCATCAGCCCCCCAGAGGCCAGGGGGATGGTGATGGTTTCGCTGGGGAGGAGGCGTCCGCTGAGCGTTTGGGAGCGGTCCTGGTCATCCCGGAGGGTCCAACCGCTGAGGTCGAGGAGTTGGGCGGAGGTGTTGAGGATCGTGACCGATTCCTTGCCGTGGTCGGCGCCGAAGGGGTTGACCATGGCGGAGATGATGGCGGCGAGATAGGTGGGCGAGTCATCCGCAACCACCTTCCAGGGCGCGATGGCCCCGGTGTCTGGGATGGTGACGTCCGGCACCACGGGGGCGCCAGGGATGGGCAGGGCGCGCGCGCCAGTGGTGTGCCAGGTTTGGTGTTGGAATTTGAGGAACAGGGCGTTGGTGATGTTGGATCGTGGGAAGTCGATGAACAGGGCGCCATCGCGATAGCGGCCCCCGTCATCGCCAACGCCACCTTGGTTCATGTGGATGAGGTGCACGCCGTTTCCAGGTTTGAACTGAAAAAACTCATCCCGTCTGAAGGGTTCCGGCCCCCAGCGTTCGCCAAAGGCATAGACCACGGCTTCGGTGTCATTGATGGCTCGCTGGAGCAGGTCCTCAACCCGCTCAAAGAGGTCGTTGTTGGGGCCGGGTTGGGTATGGATCAGGGGCCTGAAATCCTTGGGGCGAAAGTAGTTGCCACGGATGTAATCAATCGCGGCTGTCTGCGAGGAAGGGCTTTTCATCTCGTGCCAGCCTTCCGGCAAGGCCCGCACCCGATCCACCACCGGATGGTTGAGATCCTGAAGGATGAGGTACTCCACCAGCCGCTTTTGGCTTGGCCCCCGGCTGGAGCGCACATTGATGGCCACCCGATAGCTGACCCCATCCACGCTCATCAGCAGCTCAGAGTGGGGATCGGCGTCATTGTCCCGCTTGTAGGCGATCGCGGAACCTTTGAGCACACCGTAGTTCTTCATCGGGCAGGTCTCCAGGCTTGGCAGGGTGGATAGGGGAGGGGATGAAAAGGTGGGTTGAACAAGCCGTCTGGGGCGGTTTCCAGCCTAGCCAAGGCCATTGGAAGACAACAACCAAAAAAGGCGAAAGCGATAAACGGAATCGCGCTAGTCTGGTTTCTGATCACGGTTCAGCTGTTGCTTGAGTTGATCCAATTCCTTGCGGATGTCTGAGAGGTCACGTTTAGAGTCCTCTAATTCTGTTCGTCGCTGTTCCCGTTCCTGTTCTTCATAGTCCCTGAGGGACTTGAACATCAAGCCAGCTCCACCAGCAATCATCACCACCATGGACACGAAGCTCCAGAGGCTGGCAGGGCGAAAGCGGAAGACAAGACTTTGCAAAATCCCAACCGTGACGGCCGCCGAAGCCGCCCAAATCAAGAACCAGCCCAGTTTTCTGAAGACATTGGCGAACAACAGGGCAACACCGATGCCAAAAGGAAGCATCAACAAGCCGATGCCAGGCCCGGAGCCTTCGGGCCACCAGGCGCCAAAGCCCGGTTGCCAAGCTCCGAACGAGCGACGTCCCCAGCCAAACCCCTGCAGGCCGGAATCCACCATCACTTGGCTGCTGAACAGAAAGATGCCAGCCGAGAAAAAGGCACCACCAATCAGGAATAAGAAAAAATCCTGAACTGGCTTGCGAGCCATTGGCTTCGGTTCGGGTTTTTATAAATTAAACCCCCGGCGCTTGATTGTCAACAACTCATCCGATTCCTTACTCAGCGGTGGCAGTCAATCCATCAGCGCAAGATCAACCCAAGGAACAAGCCAAAGCTCAGCCCAACATTCAGTGGCAGGATCCAGCCCTGGGGCCGCATCGAAACGCAGGACATGCGCACGAAACAGGGGACAGGGGACAGGGGACAGGGGACAGGAGAGGCAACAATGATTGAGAGAGATTGTGTGATGGAGAGCGTGTATGCCAGTTGAGTGGCTTATTCGCAGTCTTGTTTAAGAGTTTCCATCTGGACGTCATTATGGACTTGGCGATGGACTCATCTATTGACTTATATCTTGAGTATTTGAATGACATGGCCATCTTCAACTTTGCTTCGTTAAAGGCAAGAAAAGTGGCCAGTCGACGGACTTGACACGAGCCACCCGTTGACTGACAAAGATCTAACTTCATTGCCCATATTTCTCCTTTAGTTCATGCATGTGCGCTTCATTTGTTTCATTACTTATCCAACCCAGTATGTGATCCATGATTGTGTTCATCTTGCTGGCTGAGCTGTTACCGGACCCGGACCAATGAACACATAGGACAAGACACAGAGTCCACTTGACCGGTGGGACCAATGGCATACCGTGCCAGAAGGGCTATCGGTGCGCGGTGTCCCGCGACGCGATGGGTAGGGCGGGACAGAAGAGGATGTTTTAGACAAAGTCCGCTGAACCGACGGCTCTCATGGCGCGCGGCGAAGGGTTACTCTATGACCGCAAACGTAGTTCAAATCGAGCAGTGGGAGATGGGTCAGCCGTGCGGCGGGGAGATGGACAGTGAACTTGTCCGTACCAGTCTGTACGTTTAAAAGCTGGATTCTACGTCCGTGAAGACTGCGTCTGGTCGTCAGGCGCTCCCCACTGGCGGCAAAGAGAGAACTGAAGGAGTAGCCCTCCAGAGCAGCCAGCAGGGCAATGACAAACGGCAACAAGCGGATCAATGCGGTCCTGACATCAGGAGAAGACGAGCTTGTTGCCGACCCGCCATCAAAGTACAAGCAATGAATCACCCCATCCCTGTGGAAGGGAACTGCGTGTTGGGATTGGGTTCAGTGATGGTGGAGCCAACGCGCATTGGAGCTGGGAGATTCAGCCAGCCCTCACCCTCGTGAAATGGCATCAGAGACAGGTGAAGTCGCGCAGCAGAGCCAACAAGGACGACAGGCACTCCCGTTCAGCCAGGCGGATGGGCAGCCTTGGCAAGAAGAGAGCGATTCGAAAGGACGTGCCAACGGGTGGTCATTCGTATTCAACATGCTGCACCTCCAACACTGGACCCACCATGGCGACACTCATGACATCGTCCCGGATCTGGCCCTGGACTTTGACGTGGAGCCCGACTTTGCGGATCTCTGGCGGCGGCTGGTGAAGTTCATAGGTTTCACCGGTTTGGGTGAGCAGAGCCCAGGTGCCGGGGCCAAATCCTTTGCGCTCAATGATCCCTTCCAGTGTGATGGTCATATGGTCCGCGCCTCCGAGCGCACCACCAGACGGGCGAGGAGCAGGCAGAGCAATGCATTCACGCCCAAAAACAGACGGGAGAGTGTGCCCTGCCCCAGCCAGACCATCTGCGGCATCCAAATGGCGCTCACCGTCAGATATGCCGCGACACCAAGGCAGGTGCCGATGGCAAACCATTTCCAGCTTTTATGGCCCAAGAGCAGCAGGATGAAGAAGAAGGGAATCGCCACACTCGCTGTCACCGGATTCAACGCCCCGCCCTGGATGGCACTGCCCAATTCCGGAATCGAGCTGCCCAGAATTCGAAAGGGCCACTGGGGCGCATCGAAGAGATACAAAGGCTTGAAAAAGAACAAGCCCGAACTGCCGGCCACCAGCCCGATCAACAGGGGCCCGTTCCATCTGAAGGGGAACGAAGAACGAAGGTAAGAGGCGAGCAGACAAGCGGAGGTCAACATCGCGACGCTTGGCCACCAAGCCATTAAATCGGCATCAATCCAGAAGCGGGGATTCAGATAACCCATGTCCCGCAACCAACGGAAGACATTATGATAGGTAATTTTGCCACTCAGTGCTAGCTTGACGGCTGCGTCAGCATTCAATTTTCCAGCACCATAATAGTTGAGGGTATCGTCCTGAATAGGGGTGACGGACTGCTTCAGGATTGCGGCCACTTTGTCTGGGTTCTGGATGCCCGTTGCCTTCACCAGCGCCGCCACACCTGCCACATGGGGGGCGGCCATGCTGGTGCCTTGATAGTATTCAAAAATTGATTCTCCCGTATCTGGATTCACAGTGTTATGCAGTATTCCACCTGTCTTGCCACCATCCGTTGAGCCACCAGGGGCGGAAAGATCGACACCGGCACCATAATTGGAATAGGGTGCCCTTGAACCGCTGGCATCCAGGGCGGAAACCCCCAGGACGTGGGGATAACGGGCGGGATAGGACGCTGAGTTTTGACTGGCATTACCAGCCGCCGCCACGATCACGACACCCTTGGCGTGGGCATAGTCAATCGCCTCGCGCATGGCTTGGCTTTCGCCGCCCCCTCCCAAACTCATATTGATGACCGCAGCACCGTGGTTGGCGGCAAAACGGATGGCCTCGGCAATGTCAGCCACCGTGCCACCACCGGATGAGGACAGAACTTTCAGGGGCATGAGGGAGGCTTTGTAGGCAATTCCGGCCACTCCAAAACCATTGTTTGTGGACTGACCAATGGTGCCAGCCACATGGGTGCCGTGACCGTTATCGTCGCTGGCTTCTTCTCGGTCATTAACGAAATCATACCCAGGCACCATTGGGGTGTCTTTCAGATCTGGAACGTTGGAGATACCGGTATCAATGATGGCCACGGTGACACCCTGACCTTGTGTTTGATCCCAGGCGGACTCCACATTGATACTACGCAGATTCCATTGCTTGTCATAGTCCGGATCATTGGGAGCACGATAGGCTGAGTAGAGATAATTTGGCTCGATATATTCAGTGTACTTCATCAGATCAGACTGCCGCAGTGCCTTTAGAAGCCTCTGATCCCCCTTAAGCACAAACAAGTGATCATCCTGAGAGAAGATACTATTTAGTCGTGGGGCTAACTTAAGCTGTTGGCCTAACTGCCGCACCTGATTCTGGATCTGGGCCGCCCCGACATCCTCCCGAAAATCCAACACGATGGAATCATAGGTGCCTTGGTTAGCCAGGCCGCTGTAGGTTGAGAGAGCCCAAAACAAACCAACAAAGAACAGGATTGCCAGCAACAGCTTTTTCATCCCTCATTTCATGGTCAAGTCTACTCATCAGCATAGCCCGGCCCTCTGTCCTCTGCATGGGTCATGGCTGGTGAGCTGGTAAAGATTAATGCAAAGGAGCGACCAGGCTGTGGTTAATTGATCTAACGGGGACCCTTTGGTTCGACTGGGTCACCTTGAGAAAAAAAGAACTTGCCTGAGCTAACAGGCCTCAAGCTCAATTCCCAGTGGGGTGGGGGGAGCTGGCAGGGATCAATCAAGGTCAGAGC
>JBKCVY010000222.1:0-2569 GCA_046317475.1 Cyanobacteriota bacterium
GCCTAATGGCGAAAAAGGGTCGCAGCGGAGACTGTCTGAAGCTGGGAGGCCTGCGTTGATGGGGAGTGACTTAGGAACAAAGCCGTGTTTCCAAGCTCCCCATCCGCGTTGACGGACGACCTGCAGTCCGGACAGGCCACCATCCTTTGCACCTATCGCAACTCCACTGACCGAATGGTGATTGTGCGCGCCAGGGCCACGGCGGCCTTTTTCCTGGAGCGGGTGGTCTTCCCGTTTGAAACCATGATGTTCCATTGTCCGCAGGAGTGTGAAGTGGAAGTTGTCATGCGCACTCCGGGAGGTTTGGAGCAGAGTGAATGGGTGGCGGCAGAGCAGTTGCGGGCCTCCGAGCACGGCTCCTGTTCCATGGCGGACTGGCGTCCCGCTCGCAGCGCACGGGTGTGGAGCGTGCGCTCGAACGCGAGCGTGATTTCCGCCGATCCCCTCTGATGGCGGTTGCTCGCAGTCAAAAACAGATACCAGGCGGACGACTGATACACCCAATAGTAAATTCAGAGGAATGGGAAAGGATCATGTGAACCCATCCCTGCGCTCAATGAGTGGTCTGATGTGTAGCAAAACCAAGACGGACTCGCTCGAGAAAGGACTAGGTATCCACCTCAACCCAGCGTCAGCGGATCCAGAGCTGGAATGAAAGCAGCCATTCGCGCCGCGTTTGAGGGGCATGGGGCCCGTGGAGTGGGGCCCGTGGTGATCAGTAAGATAAAAAATTGCCCCACGTGGGCGTAGCTAAACCCATCCCCCGCATGGCTGTCACAGTTCCCCCGCGCGAATTTGTTCCCCTTCCCAACGGCGCAACCCTGCGGGCGCTGGAAATGAAGAGCCGTCACGAGGGCAGCGGTCTGCAGCGGACGTCCCTGATTGGCGAGTGGCGCGTGGAAAACGTTTGGGGCAAGCAAAACACCCAACCCTCCGCAGCCACCAGCGCAGCTCTGCGTGCCGTGGGGGCAAGCCTGCGGATCCAAGCCGATGAAGATCAGCAACTTTTGCTTTGCACTTCCATTCAACTTGGCTTCGTTCATCTTTCTTTTATTGGCCCAGGTCGATTAGAACATCGCCGTCCACTTTTACTGTTTCATTTTTCACGGCTGACCCTATCCATCGCTGGCAAGACCCTGGCAACGGTTTCCCTGCCTGTACCCGCCCCCAAGCGGGAACCCTTCTTTGCCCCCATTGCCATTGGCTCTTTGGAATCTGGCCGGCGTTGGCTAGCGGCGCGTGGCCGTGGTGGAGGCATGGCGCTCTGGGTCGAACAGGCTGATTCCCTGCCCCAGGGGACGCAACCTTTGGAATAATCTTTGCCCTCAACACTGGGATGACGTGCAACGCTATAAGTCCGATGCGATGGTGACGGCGTGACCGGGCTTAACGTCAGTTAACTGGCATCGACAAAACGATCTCCTTTCGACTCCTGAACAGAAAAGAGCGTCTTTCCATGCTTGAGAATCAACCCATGGGACAGGTTCAGCCCATAGGTGAAACAGTCAGCGTTCTGATTGACCATGTCCATCGAAAACCCAACTTCTTTCCTTGGTTTCGTGATGCTCTGCCTCACCTGTTCTCAGCGCAAGCCCATGGGGAGAGCATCGGGCCAGCCGTTGTCTATTGTCAAACCAGAAACCCTGCGGACGTGGCGATGGGATCAAAGAATGCAAGGTGTTGGAACTTGTCCAGAAGGGCAATGACAGCCGGTCAGATTTCGTTCAACCTGCCGCCCTGAAAAAAGCGCGATACAGCTCTTTAATTGCACCCAGTCAACCTGCAAATCATGACGTTGAAATACCCGAACCAGTGCCGCGGACCTGTCTTGAAGCTAGCCTGCAGAGATGACAATGGATGGTTGGCCAAATCCTCACGCTAACGGCTTCGTCTGAACACCCTCCCAAAGATTCTCCCTCCTTTCTTGGATGACAATCCGCCACTCACGACCTGCGTCAACACAGTGACCACCAGCCATGGCTCCCCGTCCCCCGGGCTTGCGATCATCGGCGCGGGAGTGGCAGGTTGTGCCCTGGCGGCGGAGCTTTCACGGGACCAGGGCAGGGCCCCCGCCATCAGCCTTTGGGAAACGGGACGGGGACCCGGTGGCCGGGCGGCCACACGACGGTCCCGCCGCGACCCCGCCCTGCGCTTCGACCACGGGGCCAATCTTTTCAACATCACCAACCAACCAGCACCTCACCTGCTGCCGACTCTGCTGGAGCGGGGATGGGTGGAGCCGTGGACCGAAGGGATCGCCATCCTGGGCGGATCCGGTGAACTGCGGCCGCCCGGGGAGGGCGATGCGCTCCTGTGGGGGTCCTGTTTTCGTGGACGGGGGGGGATGGAAAACCTGTCCCGCGGATTGTTGCAGCTGGCAGCCGATACCGTCCATCCCCACTTCGACACCCTGATTCGGGAGATTGACCGGCGCGGCGACCGGTGGTTGCTCAAAAATGCCCAGGGAGATCTGCTGGCCGATTCGGAACGTCTGGTGCTGACGGGCACGCTCCTTGCCCATCCGCGCGGAAAGCTCACCTTTGGCTGGACTGCCCCTCCGTTGCAGATC
>JBKCVY010000223.1:0-8344 GCA_046317475.1 Cyanobacteriota bacterium
GCGCTGCCCAACGCCCAACGGGCCACACTCTTTCTCTCCTCCGCCCCCCAGGGCACGGTGCATGTGCGCTGGGAACTGGATGGGCTGCGGCGGGAACGGCTCTGGAGCGCCGCCGCCCTGGGGCTGTGTGGGGGGGAGGCCAGCGATGCACCGTGAACCTGGTTGGACCCTGCCGGAGACCTTGCTGGTGGCGGCCGTTCTGGTCGTCACGGGGACGCAGCTGTGGCGGGGGGGGGCGGACACCCTGGCCCGACAGCGCCTGACCATTGCCAGCCAACGGGTCACCGGTGGCTTGGAGGTGGCTCGGGCGGCGGCGCTCCGGCTGGGCCAACCGTGCGGTTTGCGCCTGGGTCGGCAGGGGTGGGAGCCCCCCGGGGGCACGATGTTGCCCGCCTGCGCGGGCGTGGAGGGGGGACTGGGGGTGGGGGTGGAGGGCGCGGCGAGCGATCCGGAGGTGACGCACAACTTGCCGGATCCGGTGCGCTTCAGCGCCAACGGCCTGGTGCTGGATGGCGGCACGGTCTGGCTGCGCAGTCGGGGCACCTCCCTGGTGCGCTGCGTTGTGGTGAGCCTGCCGCTTGGGATCACCCGGGTGGGGCGGGAGGGGGGCGGCGGATGCGTACCGGAGATCAGCCCATGAGACCGACGGATCAGCCCGGTCGGTCCACGGCGGCGGCCTTCAGCTTGCCGGAGCTGCTCTTGGCGCTAGCGCTGGCGCTGGTGTTGGCCACGGTGGTGGTGCGGGGCCTGATGGGGGCGGGTCAGGCTGGCGAGCGGTTGGGCCTCCTGATGCGGGAACGCCTGGTGCAGCGCCGCACCCTGGCCCTGCTGCGCGCCGAGCTGGAAGCCGCCCAAAGCTGGGCCGTGGGGAGCGGGGCCGGGGCGGAATGCGCGCTGGGGGGGCGGACGCCGGTGCTGCTGCTGGAGGCGGAGGGCCGCAGGATCACCTACAGCCTGGGGGCGGCGCCAAGCGCGATCTGGCGCGGCCGGGTGTTGATGCGCTGTGGCCCGGCCTATGGGCTCTGGGGGGAATGGAGCGCTGGCGTGGCGCAAAACCGGGTCGTTCTGGACGCCCTGGCACCCGAGGGCCTGGTGGTGGAGCAGGAGAATCCAGGGGTCGCGCGGTTGCGGCTGCGGCAGGAGCTGCCGTTGCGGGGCGGGGTGGTGCTGCCGCTGGGGTTGGAGACGCGGGCGGCGGTCAGGCCCTGAGGGGCCTAGGACGGAGTCGCTGGCAGCAGGGGATCGGCTATCCCCCAGCGAGGGATGGGGGTGGAGGCAAAAGTGGCCCTACATTGAAAGCAATGCTTAGGTTCACCCGGTGGATGGGCGTGGAGGCCAAAGACGTTTGCCCTTGAGGAGGCGCCGGACAGTTGGGGGCCGCGAGAGAGCGTTTGCGATGCCCCTGCTGTTGCCGGTGGCGGTGCTGCTGATTCTGGGGGCCGTCACCCTTGCCAGCCGTACGACGAACAGTTGGATGGTGGCCACCCGGCAATCGGATGCCATGGCCGCCCGGCAGGCGGCGGAAAGCGGCATGAACCGCGTGGTGAGCGCCCTGAATCCCTATGCCAAATATGGTGATTCCACTTACATCAGCTACCTCCTCATTTCCCGCTGGCAACCCGGCGTCAATGGGGCGGCTGGCACATGGCAGCTGATCGCCAATGGGACAACATCGGCCGGCATGCAGACTCTTTTGCGGACCTGCGGGTTATCAGCCCGCGGCTTTTATCCCACCCAGCTGCCCCCCTCGAGCTATGCCAATCTGCTGAGCGGCACGATAGGGATCACAGGCACGACGACCAAGCTGCGGTACAGGATTGTGAATTTTGTCCCTCCCGAGCGGCCAACCGATCCCTCCTCGATGCCCCAATGGCCCTCGCAATGCAACGTCTTCACCTCCTTGGCTGGGGGCTCGGCCCAGATCACGGTGGAGGGAACGGTGGAGCGTCCGATGTCGGGAAGTTCTGGAGACGTTGTGGTTGCCCGATACCTGCTGACGCGCAACTTGGATGTGCAGGGGTGGCCCTTTCCTGATCTGGACGCAGAATGGTTTGATGGGCGAAGGTTCCCTGGGCCCCCTGTCAGTTTACGCATTGGAAATCAGGGGACGGGCCTGGGTCTGTTGACCAGTGCCGTTTATAAAGATAGCTTTGCCACAGAGGCCCTAGCCACCGATGTGAACAACACCATGGGGGATTTTCGCCCCCAGTGTGGCCTGGGCAAATGCGATTCCGCGCCCACTAACGGCCTAACTGAAATCATTCCCGCTGGAGATAAGGACCTGCCGCGATATTATCCATTTCCTGGCCAGAACCCTCCGAGTGGCGTTAACCCGCTTGCCATTGATGAAAACACGTCAGACTTGGATAATTTTCCTTATACAAATCCTGGGAACAATCCACGACTACAGGATGGCTGCATTACTTCAACAGAGCCCACTCGTCCCAATGAGATTGATTGCTGGATAGCAAGCATTGCACCCGGCGTGAATTTAACCGTCAATACCTCGGTTAGTCCTGTAAACTTAGTTATACGTGGCAACGTGGGTGGTCCCGATGATGCAAAGCCAGGCCTGAATGCACCGGCAGCGCAACTGCAAACTAATTTTGTTTCACTGAAGCACTGCGTGGAGTCGTGCGGACCTGGCAATAACGCGGTCTATTACGATCACAGAGTCATCAATAATTCTCAGCCAATCTATCGCAATCGCTGGAATCGTCTCCGCATTTTTGGAAATCCCCCAGCCAGTTCCCAGAATGTTTGCTCGGTCAACCAGCAATTTTTTATCCGGGCTGATGCCATGCAAAATGGCCCGAGTCTCGCTGGCGTTTTTCTTTGGTTGCCGCAGGGGGAGCTGAACTATGGCAATCGACAGGATCCCGGCACTGGCCAGGCTTGGGTGCTCAATCCCACGCAGACTGAATATCTTCCCGCCTCGCCTGAGCCCAACCCAAATCCGTTTGAGATCTTGACCACCTGGTGGGTTTGCAATCTCAACCTCCGCATCACCGCCCCACTGAAATTCATTATGCCCCTCTATGGGAACCCTGATGCCGTTTCCGCCTTCCTGCCCGGTTCCTATCTCGACGCCAGTGGAACTCCTGTCCCAGATTTACGCTTTCCCGTCTATCCCCTGCTGCCTCGCATTCGCACCACATACTAACCATGGCCTTCGCTTTCCTCCAACGCAACCGCCACCCAAGAGAACGGGGTTCCATTCTCTTGGAAGCGCTCATTGCCTCCGCCATCTTGACCCTTGTCACGGCCACCATTGCTCCCCTGTTCCTACGCCATCTGGAGTTGGCCAAACGGACACGCGATTTGAATATGGTGGAAGCGATCGTCAATCGTGACATCAATTCCTTCCGTCATTTTTCCCGTTTTTGGAAAGCTTTCAGCGGTCCTTACTCGAGTGACATTTTGCGAAATGAGATTACCCTCACCAGTCCATCCCCGCAAAATAATGGCAATCGTCCCCTGACATATGCCCCAGGAGAATACTGTTTTACTTGGGAGCCTTTGAAAAAGGACTACTTGGAACGAAGCATGTCATCCGACATCAGCAGTTATGGCAACAGCATGCCGGGAGGCATTGATCTCAAACTCAGCCAGGGTGTCTCGTACAGGACGCTGGCGGACCTTCCAGGGTATGAAGTACGTCGCTACATGACCTCGGTTTCGTTGACAGGCGTGAATGCTAACGCCATCCGCCTGAGCTATCTCGTTGTGGCCAAGCCCAATTCGCCCCCTCTCCCCTTCAGCCGGGTTGCCGAAATTCCAATCGAAGCGCAGTTTTGGTGCTAAACAGCAAAGCCCGATCCATTGAGCAGCTATGTCTTTCTCCCCATCCCTCTCCTTCCATCCCCATCACCGCTGTGGATCACGATCCAAGCGAGGGGAGGAAGCATTCAGCATTGCCGATATCCTGATCTATACCTCAATCATGATTCTTACCGCATCCATTGCTGTCAATACGTCCTTCCCGTTTATCGAGCAGCGACGCCTCCGTACTGCTGCCGTCGAATTGTCCGGCTATTTGAATGTGGCACGCTCTGTCGCCTTGGCAAGCAACATTCCCTGTGTGATCACCCTTTCTGAAAATGACGGAGGAGTGTTCAGATCCGTTGTCAACTCACAGGACAATTCTTGCCACACCGATCAGAGAAATATCCCCCCTGAAGTAAACCTTGGTCAGTTTTCGGGCAGCCGCAACCTAAGGGCAGATGTGGCCAGCAACAGTGGCAGTTTTCCTGTCACTTTCACACCAGATGGCACTATCAATACCGGTGTGACGGTGTTGCTTAGTTCCCAAAATGTCCCAGCTGGCGTTTGGTGCGTGAATCTTCAAGCACCCTTGGCAACTGTTCGCATTGGCTGGCGTCCGCAAGGTCAGTCGGATTGCAACTACGCTGTTGAACAATGAGACACCCCTTTCACTTCCTCCGTCAGCGCCACCTCTTCAGCCGGAAGCCGGCCAGTCCGGAACAGGGGGGATTTGCAACGATTGAGATTGTCATTGGCACGATTGTATCGGTCTTTGTCATCACCTTCTGGGCCGTCTATGTCCTGCTTCCTGAGATGCGTGTGGCTCGCGAGGCGGAGGTCAACCAATCCCTCCGTGACAATTGGAGCCGAACGGTAGCTTTCATCAGCAATGAGGCCCACCATGCCTTCTGGATTCGCAACTCCCTCGGCAACGACACCTATCCCTGTTCCGGTTCCCCACCCAGCGAGCCCTTGTTGGTTCTGGATGGCCCGCCAGATCCCGATACGCCTGGGCAGCCCATCTGGAGAATTGTCTATGGCGCCCGGCCAAACAATTCACAGACGGACCGGTGGCGGGGACATTACCGTCTTGTTCGCTGCGGACCTCCATTCACCGCGATTGCCCAGGGCCCCACGGAGCCCCAGGCAGCAGCGCAATCGAGCAACCTGAATCTCGCTGCCAACTCCGAGGAGACGGTCATCAGCGACTTGTTGGCAGATCGGAAAACCATTCCATGCCCAGGTTCCAGACCAATTTCTGGGACTTGTTGGCAGCCTTTTGATATTAAATTATATGATGCGAATTCCATCCGACAACGGGAGCGAGATGCCCAGCTGAGTCTCTATCTCAGTCGCCGCACCGGTGGTGTTTATCCCCCGCAGAGCCTTATTTCCGACTTTCATGCCCATCTTCGCGCCAACCGCAATCCTGGTTTTGATGCCACCGACAAGCAGGGCTGCGTCACCTCCACCGATTCCTTTGGCAATCAGGAACCTCCCTCCTCCGCTGATTGCGAGGCTCTCAAGCTCATCGATCCCTCACGCCGAAAAAACGCCATCAAAGAATTCATGCTTCCCTCCAGCGGCGATTTCATAGTGAATCGATTGTGCCAACCGTCTTCCCAACAAGTAAACGCGCAATCCTGTGACGCAGCCAGAGTAACCGATACAACAGACATTGTTTATCTCAGTGGTGAATTTTCTGATTTCTCTGTCAACCAATATTCCTCCACCGATGCTACAAGACCCTGTAATCGCAAACAGTGCTACCTTAAGAGCGGTAGTCAAACAGTGACAATCTATGATGGCGACGTCCTGGTTTTTCTAGACCGCATCGTCCGTCTTTGATGACCTTGCTGATTGTTTGTTTCACCCGAATTGTTCCTCCTTAAACGCCCTCCCCTGATGACCGAAGTCGCGTTGTCCCAGCGCCTTGATGGTGCTGTGCAATTGGCCCAGACGGGCCAGAAAGGGGAGGCGGAACAGCAACTGCGCCAGCTTGTGGCCGAAGGAGCACGCCTTCCCAAGGCCGCCATGGCCCTTGGCGTGCTCTGTGGCGAGCGAGGCCATCTGATGGAACGCCGCCTCTGGTTGGAGCAGGCCCTCCGGTTGCAGCACACCGCCGGCGAGCCCCCCTCCCTGCGCCTGCTGCTCAACCTTTGCGTCGATGCCCTGGAACAGGGGGATTTGGATCGGGCGCGGGGCTTTGGGGAGGAGGCGCTGGATCACTATCCTCTCGAAAGCGAGGCCCATCTGCATCAGTCCCGGGTGCTCTTCGCCCGGGGCGAGAGTCAGGCCGCCTGGCACCATTTGGAGCGCGCCTGTGAGGGCCTGCGATCCCGGGTGGCAGACCATCCCGACGATTTGGCCGCCTGGCGCCTACTCGGCTTGGCGGAAACCAACGCCATGCGACAAGACGCCGCCATCGAGGCGTACAAGCGTGCCCTGGCCCTGGATCCAAACCATGTGCCCACCTTGCTCGCCATCAGCCGTCAGTTGCTGAACCGCGGTTCCGTGGCGGAGGCCATGCCCTGGCTGATGAACGCGATGGCGGTGGATGCCTGGAATGCGGAGGTGCTCTTCTGCAACGCCCTGGCGCTCAAGGCCCTGGGCGAAATCCAACAAGCCATTGATCTCTTTCGCCAGGTTCTCGAGATCGATCCGGCCATGGCGGATGCCTCCATCTTGTTGGCATTCTCCATGTGTGAGCAAGGTCTCTTTGGAAAGGCCCTGGCCGTGCTTCGTGAAGCCCTGGTCCACTCCCCCGACAACATGGCCTGCCGACTGGGTGAGGCGGTTTGCCTGCGGTACATGGGCGAGTTCTCCAGATCTCTGGCTCTGCAAGACAAGCTTCTTGAGGAAGCGCCCGATGCCATTGGCGTATTCAGCAGTTGGATGTTTTCCACCTCCATCTGCGACTTGGTGCCTCCCCAGAACGTATTGGCCACCGCCCGCCGCTTCTGGGCCTCCCAGGGCGTGGAGGAAGCCCCCTCAACCGTTGCCTCCACCGCCGTCCCCTCCCCCATCGGCGCCAGCTCCCTCGGTAGGCCGCTGCGGGTAGGCCTGCTTTCGGCCGACATCGGCGATCACGTGGTGGGGCGTTTCCTAACCCCCCTGCTGCGCCACCACGATCCCAACCGCTGCCAGCTCGAACTGATTTCGATGCGTCGCCTCTACGACTCAAGCACCGAGCGTCTGTTCGGTTTGGCCGATGGCCACCTCCTCTTGGAAGGTTTGCCTCCGGATCAGGCCCGCGCCGCCATGCGCGACCGCGCGTACGACCTGATCGTGGACACGTCCGGGTACACCCGTGGCAGCGGCCTGCCGCTGCTGGCCGAGCGCTGCGCCCCCCTTCAGGCCCACTACATCGGTTACCACGCGACCACGGGCCTGGCCACCATTGATGGCTTCATCGGGGATGGGGAAACCGCCGCCCCCGAACTCCAAGAGCAGTTCAGTGAGCGCCTTTGGCGTCTGCCCCGGCCCTGGCTGGCCTATCCCATCGACACGCCTTTTCCCAAGGCCACACCCTTGATGCAAACCGATCGGCCCGTGCTCGGATGCTTCTGCCAGGTGGGAAAAATTTCCGATCCCACCTTGGCCATTTGGGCCGCCACCCTGCGGCGAGTGCCGGAGGCGGTGCTCGTGCTGAAAGATCGTGGGCTGCAGGATGAGGACATGCGCCGGATCCTTGAAGAGCGGCTCACCGCCCACGGGGTGAGTGCCGATCGGGTGATGTTGTTGGCCCCTGTAGAAGAGTGGACGGATCACGTGGACTACTACAACATCATTGACGTGGCCCTCGACACGACGCCTTGGAGCAGTGCTACCACGGGCTTTGAGGCCTTGGGGAGGGGCGTGCCCCTGGTGGCGTTCCGCGGAACCGCCATGGCCGCTCGCATGAGCAGCTCCCTGGTGCGTGCCCTTGGTCGGCACGAATGGATTGGTGAAACAGCGGAGGAAATCGCCGAAAGTGTGGCGACGCTCTGCGCCGACCTGACCACGCTGCGTCAGGACAAGCACGTTCGCCAACAGGTGGCCTTGGCGAGTGTCTTGTTTGATGGAGCGGATCTCTGCAACAGCGTGCAGAATCTTTTTCAAACTGTGGTGGAAGCCTCCGTTTCCAGCACCTGAAGCGCAACGGTTGCGTGTTTCTGCTGGGCAACGATGGCGAGCTGAAGCAAAAAAACCTGGCCCAGGGCCAGGTTGAAAAAAACGTGGCCGTGGGCCACGTTTGCACTCCAAATCGCCGCAACGTTCAGCTGATGGCGCAGGTCATGCCGCCATCGGAGGCCACCGCGATGGCGACGCTCGTTCCCGAGCCACTGGTCACGTTGAGGCACTTCAGGCCACCGACAGCACCGGCGGTGGTCCAGCTGCCTGTAAAAGTGGCACCGCTGGTGTTGCATGTGGCACCGGAGTATGTCGGAGCCGTGCCCACTTGGGTGATGACCCAGGTGGCGCATTCCTTGGCCAAGCCGATCTTTTCACCGATTTGGGCGCCGGCGGCCGCGGCCCGGCGAGCCTCCAGGTAACGGGGGATGGCAACGGCGGCGAGGATACCAACAATGGCCACCAC
>JBKCVY010000224.1:0-3220 GCA_046317475.1 Cyanobacteriota bacterium
GCAAAATGCTCGCAGTTGTTGAAGAGCAGGTTGTAATTTTGCTCACCCAGTCGCCCCATGGCCCGTCGCACAGTTACCCCCGTGGGGGAGCAACTGCCGGGGGGATAGTCCACCGTACTCACGGCCAATCCCCGGCTGAATTCCTCTAGGGGGCTTCGCAGGATTTCACGGCCTTCAAGATAATGGGCCACCGTGCCATCCCCCAGGTCGATGCCATGGTGATTGAACAGGCCATGTTGGCGGGGGACCTGCAGGTGGTCGGCTGCGGCCAAGGTCAGAAAAACAATCGCGATGCCAGCTTCGCGTCCTTCAGCGCGCGGCCGAACGAACAGGCAGGTGAGGATTGCCGCTCAGGCGCTCGCCTGGTTGCTGTGGTCACGGTGATCCGTTCGCCCGGTCGCACTGGGGATGGGCAACACATTGGAGCGACTGCGCTGCTCCACCAGGTCCCGGGTCACGGTGAAGGTTTTGACGTCCCGCCGTGAGGGCAGGTCGTACATGACATCCAGCATGAGTTCCTCCACGATGCCCCTCAGGGCCCGGGCGCCCGTCTTGCGGCGGTGGGCCTCAGCGGCGATGGCCTCCACGGCTCCGGGTTCGAAATCGAGACGAACATTGTCCATGCTGAGCAGGGTTTGGAACTGCTTCACCAGGGCGTCCCGGGGCTCGGTGAGAATCGCTTCCAACGCTGATGTGTCAAGGGGTTCCAGAACCGCCGTGACGGGGAGCCGGCCCATGACTTCCGGGATCAGGCCATAGCGCACCAGGTCATCCGGCTCCAAATGGCGCAGCACTTCGGCGGCGTGGCGATCCTTGCCGCCCTTCGGTCGGCTTTGCCCTTCCGCGGGGAGGAAGCCGATGGCATTGCGCCCCATGCGCTTTTGCACCACATCTTCCAAACCAACAAACGCGCCGCCGCAAATGAAGAGGATCTGGCTGGTGTCAATTTGAATGCAATCCTGGTAGGGGTGTTTGCGCCCCCCTTGGGGCGGCACGTTGGCCACCGTGCCCTCCAACATTTTCAGAAGGGCCTGCTGCACCCCTTCTCCGGAGACGTCCCGCGTGATGGAGGGGTTTTCGCTCTTGCGCGCGATTTTGTCGATTTCATCAATATAAATGATGCCCCTCTGGGCCAGGTCCACATCCAGTTCAGCTTTTTGCAACAAGCGCAACAGGATGTTTTCCACGTCTTCCCCCACGTAGCCCGCCTCGGTCAGCGTGGTGGCATCGGCCACGGCAAAAGGGACATCCAGAAGTTCGGCCAGGGATTGGGCGAGAAGGGTCTTGCCACATCCCGTGGGACCAATCAGCAGGATGTTCGATTTGTGCAGGCGGGTGGAGCCGCGGTCGGCCTCCCCCTGGCCATCGCCCTGCCAGGCCAACCGTTTGTAATGGTTGTACACCGCCACGGCCAGAACCTTTTTCGCTTCCTCCTGACCAACAACCTGCTGGTCGAGAAAGGTTTTGATTTGCTGGGGCTTGGGAATCGACGCGAGGGTGGGTGCGGGCTTGGGCGTTTTCCGTTGGGCGGTTTTGCGACTGGGCTCGGCGGCGGGACGACCGCCATGGCCCTGACCCTCCACCAGCTCCTCATCCAGGATCTCATTACAGAGATCGATGCATTCATCGCAGATGTAGACGCCCGGGCCAGCGATCAGCTTGCGAACCTGATCCTGCGACTTGCCGCAGAAGGAGCACTTGAGATGGGCGTCGAATTTGGCCATGGACGTGGTCGGGGGGGGAACGTACGGGGCGGCCCCGTTTTCAAGGATGCCCTCAAGCGTCCGCTGGTCTGCGGTCCTTAAGGATCAAACCGGGGTGGGTGAGGGGGTTCCTTCCACGACCCTGTCAATCAATCCGTATTCAACCGCTTCCGAGGGCGAAAGGAAATAGTCCCGGTCGGTGTCTTCGGCGATCTTGTCCAACGGCTGGCCGGTGTGCTCAGCCAGCAGCGTGTTGAGGGTCTCCTTGAGGTACAGGATCTCTTTGGCCTGAATTTCAATGTCCACCGCCTGGCCTTGGGCGCCACCGAGGGGCTGGTGGATCATGATGCGGGCATTGGGGAGGGCCAAACGCTTGCCTTTAGCCCCTCCCGAGAGCAGGAACGCGCCCATGCTGGCGGCGAGGCCGTAGCAAATTGTTACGATATCGGGGCTGACCTGTTGCATGGTGTCGTAGATGGCCAACCCAGAGGTGACCGAGCCCCCAGGCGAATTAATATAAATTTGAATGTCCTTTTCCGGATCCTCGGCTTCCAGAAACAGAAGCTGAGCCACCAGGGAATCGGCGACCTGGTCATCGATTCCGGTGCCCAGGAAAATAATTCGCTCGCGGAGCAGGCGGGAGTAGATGTCAAACGCGCGCTCGCCCCGGCCGGATTGCTCCACCACCGTTGGCAATACCCCGGTCGAGGCCCCCGGGGGGGTCCAAGCCGCCCAGGGGGATGGAGCCTGCCAGAGGCTGTGAACGGGGTGGCGGCGAATTGGGTTCACAGGCGTGGGCTGACAGGAGCTGACGATACCCCTCAATCTATGGGTGGTTGCGCCTCCTCCGGGGCTGCCGAGCCCGCGTCGGCCTTTTTCGGTTTCTTGGGTTGGCCTGCCTTCTTCTCCGCCCCTTTCCCTAGGGGCTTGCTTTCCTGCTCCCCCTCCGTCTCGGCGCTGGCGGGGGGAGCGGCCTCGCTGACGGTGGCATTCGCTTCCAACCAGTCCAGCAGCTTGTCACGGAGCAACTCATCGGCCAGCGCCACGCGGAGGCGCTCCCCATCGATCTCTGCGGCCTCCTTGCCCAGCTCGCGACGCACCTCAGCCATTCGGGCCAGAATCTCCTCCTCTGGCACCTCAATCTGTTCGGAGCTCGCCAGGGCGCGCAGGGCCATGACGCGTCGCAGGCGCTTCTCTGCTTCGGGCCGGGAGGTGTCCATCAGGCTGCGCACGACATCGGGGGTGAAGACTTTCTTCACGTCCATGCCTTGTTGGGCGATCTGGGCGGCGGTTTGCTCCACCAAGTGGCGCATTTCTTGCTGAACAAGGGTTTCCGGCAGTTCCACCACCAGCTCCGCCACCAGAGCCTCCAGAAGAGCCTCCCGCCGGTTGCTTTGATGGCGCCGCTCGGCGTCCTCCCTCAGCCGTTCCTCCAGCTGGGCGCGCAGTTCGGCCATGGTGGCTTTGTCGCTGGCATGCTGGGCGACGGCGTCAGTGAGTTCGGGCAGTTGCGGGGG
>JBKCVY010000225.1:0-2716 GCA_046317475.1 Cyanobacteriota bacterium
CACCCAGACACAGTGGCCGAAGGCATCCAGGTTGACCACCTGGTACGTCCGCCCGGGACGATCGACCAAGGTCACCAGGGATCCGGGTTGCAGGACCATGGCAGGAAATGGAGAAGAGGGAGTGCAGTGGGCCCAATGAACCACAATCAACATCCTTGCGTGAGTACAAATACTCAAGAGCTGACAGTGTTGGGTCAGGCAGCGCTCGGGAGCGGGGCCCTGGCCCATGGGGCTGGCCGCTTGCGTGGCTGTCTCCTCAGTGGCGGCGGCAGCCGCCGGATGGGTGCGGACAAGGCCCTGTTGCGCCACCCGGAGGGTGACACCTGGTTGGAGCGCACCCTTGGCCTGCTCCTCTCGTTGCAGCAGCCGGTCAGCCTGCTCAGCCAGCACGAGGCGCACCATTCTCTGGCGACGGCGCTGATCGCTCGGCGCGAAGCGGCGGGCCACGGGACTCCCCCCCTGTCCCTGATCCGGGAACCGCCACCGCGGGAGGGTCCCCTGCTGGCCCTGGCCCGACTGATGGCCCACCATCGCGAGGAACGGCTGCTGCTCTGTCCGGTGGACATGCCCTCGCTGACAGCGGCCTGTCTGGAGGCCTTGATCGCCGCGGCCCAACACACGCCAGCAACCAGCGGGGATGGGGGCAGTCCCACGCGGATCCACCTGGCTCACGACGGGCAGCGGCCGCAGCCCCTGCTGGCCATCATTCCGGCCACAGCCGTTCGCCAGCAGGCGCTGGCGCGGACCCTGGCCAGCGGCGAGCGCAGCCTGATGCGCTGGCTGGCCAGTGAAGACTGGCGTCCGGTGTCCCTGCCGGCCGAAGCTCTGCGCAACAGCAATCGGCCGGACGATCTCCCCCCTGGTGTGTGGCTCCCCGAAGGCATAGGTCCTTGATAGACGGGCAAGTCAGGGCAGGACGGATGGGCATCGGACCCCGCCGGGCTGGCACCCCCTTGATCAGGATTCGACAGTCATGCCGTCCAGCACCAGATCAAGGTCCCATCCCGGATCACCCCCAAGCCTCCGCGCCTCGCAGATAGCGGCGCAGATTGACGCCAGCCTCCATGGCGGCGGCGAGCAGCTCGGCCCGCTGCAGCTCATCCAGCGCATCCCAAAAGGCATGGAACAGGTCCAGCGAGGCCTTGCCCATGCCCACGAGCCCCAGCAGCGAGAGCGGCAGGCTGAGCCAGGGGCAGACGAGGAGCACCACCGCCAGGATCATGCTCACCGCCGCCCCATGCTTCACCGATTCCCACACCGTGGTGGCGATCATGCGCACCTGCACCGCCCGGCTGATGTCGCCCTGGCGCCGCAGCGCCTCGGTGCGCAGGGCCGATAGAAGGGCTTGGTAACAGGCAAAGACGGCCATGCCGCCCAGGGTGGATTCCGCCAGGAACTCCCCATGGCTGAAGTGGCCGCCATTGAGGTTCACATCCAGGGACGCCAAGCCGGCCATGGGGGCCGCCTCGATTCCAGCCCTGGGGATGCGGAAGGGATCACGGGCGCGGCCCATGGCGGCGGTGGAGCACAGACGCCCCATGATGGCACCGGCACCGCTGGCCACGCGGGCCATCGCCCGCGGCCCGTCGGGCAGGGCAAGCGACCGTCAAATCACGGCCAGATTGGTCAGGGAGCCACTGAAACCCGTGATCTCCACAACCGCGTCAGCCGTGGCCAGGAAACCGGCGGTGCTGTCGTTGAGGGCCAGGAACGTGCGGGTGGAGGCGCCATCCACGTAAGCGAAGGTTGCCGCGCCGGACTTGGTGAACAGGGTGGGGGTGAGCACCGCCTGGATCGCGCTCTGGGTGAGGCTCGCCACCGTGCCCAGGCCCTCCTTGAGACTGGCGGCGGTCACGGAGCTCGGACCATCCACGCTGTCGGTGCCAATCACCAGATCCGTGAGGCGATCAAAGCTGGCCAGGAGTGACTCGCTCAATGCCACCAGTTTGAAGGTGTCAACGGTGGCATCAGCGCCAGTGCCTGTGCCGCCTGTTAGCACATCCGCGCCCGCACCCCCGACCAGCGTGTCCTTGCCCGCGCCGCCGATCAGCGAGTCATTGCCGGCGCCGCCGCCCAACTGGTTGGCACCGCCGTTGCCCGTGATGGTGTTGGCATTGGCGTTGCCAGTGCCGTTGATCGTGCCTGTTCCTGTCAGGGTCAGGGTGGTGTAGGCGCTGGCCAAGGTGGTGACAGTGGCGGCAGAGCTGAAGTTGGTGGCGTACCGGTTGGCGAAGCTGGCCAGGTCGTTGCCCGCCACATCCTGCACCACGCCGGAGGTTTGGTTGCCGGTTGGGTCGGTGTAGCCCACCCGCAGATCCACACTGGCGGAGGGGGCGCTGGCGAGGGTGATCTGCAGACGGGTTTTGTCGACCCCGTTGACGGCGATGGAGCTGATGGTGGGTGTCGTCACCGTGCCTGCCGAGCTCACCAAGGCCAAGGAGAACGCATTAGCAGGCACCGCCTGGGCACTGATCGGCTCGGAAACACTCAAGCTCACCACCGCGCCCTCCACCCCAATGCCCAGCACCGTGGGAGGCACGCTTTCGCCAACCACGATCGCGGTGGGGGTGGAGGTGACAGCTTCCGCGGTACCGCAGCCATCGACGTAGCTGGCCGTGACCGTGATCGCCTGGCCCACCTGGGCCTGCTGCAGCACCAGGCTCGACCCCGTGGCGCCGCTGATTGCGACCCCATTGGCCTTCCACTGCCAGCTGAT
>JBKCVY010000226.1:0-2983 GCA_046317475.1 Cyanobacteriota bacterium
GCCCCATCCAGCTCTCTTCATCCGTCTCCAGAGGTTCTGTCTGCGGCCCGGTTCCTTTCCTGGCGGCAACGTCTCAACAGCTGGGGGGGAGACAGGGGCTCCTTGGATTGGCTTCTGGATGCGGCCGCTGGCGTCTCCAACGCCCAGCTGGCCGCGTGCCGGCTCCACCCCTATGGGACTGTGACGTTGCGTCTTCCCCGGCGGGAGATTGAGCGCCTTTGGGCCCGCCATCTCGCGGAAGCCATGCCTCTTCAGTATCTAGTGGGCCGCTGTTGCTGGCGGGATTTTGAACTGGAGGTACGGCCAGGGGTGCTCATCCCCCGTCCGGAAACGGAACTTCTGGTGGATCTTGCCGTTGGGGTGTGGGGGGATGGGGGAAAACCACTAGAGCCCTGCAGCCCTCCGCGCTGGGCGGATCTGGGCACCGGCAGCGGCTGTCTGGCCCTGGGGTTGGCTCGGGTCTTCCCGCAAAGTCACGGGTTGGCTGTGGACATCAGCCCCGTCGCTGTTCGGCAAGCCCGTCG
This sequence comes from Cyanobacteriota bacterium, assembly GCA_046317475.1. GTDB lineage: Bacteria > Cyanobacteriota > Cyanobacteriia > PCC-6307 > Cyanobiaceae > Cyanobium. The sequence goes on from JBKCVY010000226.1 coordinate 525, forward strand.
CAATTTGCTCCGCTCAGGACTTGGCCACCGCGTGAGCGTCATCCAGGGGGATTGGTTTGAGGGAGTGAAGCCGTGGTGGGGCACCTTGCATCTGGTGGTGGCGAATCCCCCGTACATCCCCTCCGATGCGGTGGACCATCTCGAGGCTTTGGTCCGCGATCACGAGCCCCGGCTTGCCCTCGATGGAGGCGGTGATGGCATGGGCGCCATCCGACGACTTGTCGAAACGGCCCCAACCGCCCTGGCGCCAGGAGGATGGCTGCTCCTGGAACACCACCATGATCAAAGTGCCCGGGTGCTCAACCTGGTGGCGGCCCAGGGCATGGTGGACGGCCAGTCCCATCAGGATCTGGAGGGCCATCGACGCTTCATCGTGGCCCGTCGTCCTCCCAAGGCCCTCCTGTGACTTCCTAGCCGCCCATGAGCATCCAGTCTCTCCCAGATATCCTCCAGTGCCTGCAACGGCGGGAGGCGGTGCTGTTCCCCACAGACACCGTTCCCGCCCTGGCGATTCATCCCTCCGCGGCCCTGCGAATTTGGGACTTGAAGCGGCGTCCCGCCGACAAGCCCCTGATCTTGATGGGTGCTGATCTTCACCAGTTGCGGGAGAGCCTGGGCGTGCCATGGTCGCTGGAATGGACGCTAGAGGCGGAACGGGTGTGGCCCGGCGCAGTGACCTTGGTGCTTCCCTTGGCTGGCTCCTTGGTTGAGGCGTTGAATCCCGGGGGCAACAGCTTGGGGCTTCGCGTTCCCCGCTGTGCCATGGCCCAAAACCTGTTGCGCCATTCCGGTCCCCTGGCTACCACCAGTGCCAATCCTTCTGGCCAGCCACCCGCCCGCTGCGAAGAGGACGCCAGCATCCTCTTCCCCGATCTCCCCCGTCTTGGCCCGTTGCCTTGGCCCACTGGATCGGGGGTCCCCAGCGAGGTGCGCGCTTGGACCCCCCATGGCTGGACCATCCTGCGGACCCGGCCAGACGCCGCGAACTGATGGCTCTGCTTGGGATGTTGATCCTGTTGGTGCTGACCGTGAGCCATTGGCTCTTTGAACCCTTGTTGCGGGTTTCCGTTCCCCTGCTTTCCTCGCTCTGGTTGGGGTGGATCCTGCTGGCTGGGGCTCTCTGGTGTCTCGCTGGCAGCTCTTCGGATGAGCCGCCCGCTGGTCCTCTAGCTTGAACAACGATGGGACCCAGAGCATGGCAGCGTTGATGGGGGTCAGCCACCAAGCGGATCGGCTTCAATCGAAAGTGGTTTCGATCACGACCAACCAGTCTTTGGCATTCTCTGGGGCAATCTTTCCCTGGACAGCCTTGACCTGTTCACGCATGACGGAGTCCTTTTGATCGCCTCCGATCACATCAATCTGGTTTGGGCTCGAACGGACGACAAGCTCGCAGCGGGAGGGAAAGAAGTCATAGGTCACAGCATTGTCGTAGGTCACCTCATTTTTGGCCCAGCTGCGGGTTCTGCAGATCAAGTGACCGGGTTGGGGCGCGTAATCCGATATGCGATGACCAATGAATGACGAATTTGGCGTTGCCTGTATTTTGTTCTCAATCGCTTGCTTGATATAGAGTGAGTGGGTAGGGGAATAGGGAAATTGATCCCGGGCCCCCGCCGTCCTGAAGATGAAGGAGATAAAAGCGGCCGACCAGGGGTTGTCCTCACTGCTGATATCCTCTTGACGAAGAATGGAATTGTTTAATACCCCATCCCGCCAATAGGTTCGGATTCGCTGCCATTGGCCATCGTCCCGCTCGTTTTTCCCCCTATGGATGGGAACTCCATCCCGCAGGAGGGGACGGCCAAAAAAGTCCCATTCAGCAATGGCCTGATCCACGATCCTGGTAGGCAAAGAGCGCTCCGATTTCGGAGAATCGATGGGATTGCTTAGACCTTCAGAGCGATCAACAGGTGTGGGGAGCGGAGTGACAGTTGTCGGCGTTGACGTGACTTGTTTGCTCAGTAGCAAGCCGATGCCCATCCCCGTGGCGACCATGGCCAAGAGCGCCAGTGGGCGCTTCATCGCCGTCTGTGTTGGCGGGTCATCGTCTTCGCTCTCCGAGGCACTGGAGAGACGGGCTTGCAATAGTTGCACTGTCCTCTCCCCGCCGGCGGGAAGCGCATGTTGGATTTGCTGGATCAGCTGTTCCCTTTCCTCGGTCAATTCCCGTCTGCGTTCAAGGATTGGTTTCACACGTTCATTGAATTTACGTTCGTAAATCTCGGGAATATCTTTCAACAGGCTTTGATAATTGGCAATCTCCTCCTCGGTGCCCTCCAGATCGTCAAGGGTGGCCAGATGTTGTTGCTCTTCCTCGTCCTCAGGCTTGGCCATCATTCTGGATGGGAAGGAAGCCGGCTAACGGATTTGAACCGATGACCTTCGCTTTACAAAAGCGCTGCTCTACCACTGAGCTAAGCCGGCGTGCGCCCCCTCACCATACCCTGGCCCAGTGC
>JBKCVY010000227.1:0-11290 GCA_046317475.1 Cyanobacteriota bacterium
CCTCCCCGCTGTCGTGGCGGCTCCCCTCCCCCTGGCTCCCGTGCCCGTCGCCACGGCTCCCGAGCCCGTGGCGGGGACCCCCGCGCCGCCTCCCCCCGCCGCGGCCGCCAGCCGGGGGGATCTGCAGCCCATCACGGCCCCCATGGTGGGGACCTTCTATCGGTCGCCCGCCCCCGGGGAACCCCCCTTCGTTGAGCTGGGCACCCGCATCCGGGCCGGGCAAACCGTCTGCATCCTGGAGGCGATGAAGCTCATGAACGAACTGGAAACCGAGGTGGCCGGTGAGGTGGTGGAGATCTTGGTGGAGAACGGCACGCCCGTCGAATTTGGCCAGGTGTTGATGCGCATCCGTCCCGCCTGACACCCTGCCCCCCGGGGCCCTCATCCCAGCTCCCAGGCGGTGTCCAGGGCGGCGGCCATGCTCGTGCCACGGGCCACCCCTTGGCCGGCGATGGCGAACGCGGTGCCATGGTCGGGCGAGGTGCGCAGAAAGGGCAGTCCCAGGGTGGTGTTCACGGCCCGCTCAAAGGCCAGCAGCTTCACGGGGATCAGGCCCTGGTCGTGATAAAGCGCCAAATAGCCGTCCGGTCCCATCCCCGCTTCCCACCAGGCCTGGGCGGCTTCCAACCAGCAGGTGTCCGGCGGGAGTGGCCCCTCCAGGGTGACCTCCGGATGCCGCTCCCCCCAGCTGGCGAGGCACGGCTCCAACCACTGCCGCTCCTCTAAGCCCAGGGCTCCGGCTTCCCCCGCATGGGGATTGAGCCCGGCCACCACCAGCCGGGGCCGGGGCTGAAAACGGCGGCAAAAGGCCAGCAGCTGGTCCAACTGGTGCTCCACCAGCGTTTCGCTCAGCGTGGTGGGCACGGCGGCCAAGGGGATGTGGGTGGTGGCCAGCAGGGTGTTGAAGCGCCATGGGCCCCGCATGGGTTTGGCGGTGAACAGCATGGAGGCCCGCTCCACCCCGCACAGCTCCGCCAGCCGCTCCGTCTGCCCCGGATAGCCATGGCCCGCGGCGTGCCAGGCCGCCTTGGCGATCGGCGCCGTGACCAGGGCGCGTCCCGCCCCGGACCGCACGAGCTCAGCGGCCTGGCTCAGCCAGGCAAAACTGGCGGCCCCGGAGGCTGGGCTCCCCAGGCCGGCTGTCACCGGCTCCACCAGCGGCGAGTCCACCATTTCCAGACCGGCGGGATCCGCCCGGGGGGCATCCGTGCGCGCCCGCAGGTGCCCATAGGTGTGCTCCAGCCAGCGCCGGCAGCCCACGATCACCACCCGCTGGTCCGAGGCCTCGGGCCTGGCCAGGGCTTTCAGCACAATTTCAGGGCCAATGCCCGCAGGGTCCCCCAAGGCAATGACAAGGGGGCTGGGGCTGGGGTTCGATGGGGGGGTTCCTTGGGACGGGGCACCCATGTTTCGCTGGTTGCTGGTGGGGCTGTTGCTGGTGGGATTGGGCTATGGCTTAAAGAGGGAGTGGCTCCGGATTGACTGGGTTCGTATCAATCAGGACCTCCGCATCCCCTCCCTGGATGGGGCCAAGTCCGGCGAGCCACTGCCCCGATAGCCCTCCCTGTAACTGGGATAGAGCAGCTCGTATCCCAGGCTCTCCCTCAGCAGGCGGCTGTCGCAGCGCCGGTTTTCCAGCCAAAAGCTGCGGGCCATCGGGCCCATGCCGTTGGCCACGTCCTCAAACCGTTCCAGAGGAGGCAGCTTGCAGCCGAGCAGGTGGGCCGCATAGGAGAGGGTTTCGCTGGAGGGGCAGGGCTCCGCGTCCGCCAGGTTGAGGATCGCTGGACGCTCCGCGGCGGGCAGGGCCAGGCAGCGCAGCAGCGCGCCGACGATGTCATCCACGTGGATCCTGGAAAACACCTGGCCAGGCTTGTGGATCAGTCGTGCCCGGCCCTCCAGGAGGGCGGCGAAGGGCGTGCGGTCCGGGCCGTAGATCGCGGGCAGCCGGAACACCTGCAGGGGCAGGCCAGTGCTCCGCCAGGCCTCTTCGCAGCGGAGACGGGCCTGGCTGCGCTCCGAGACGGGCCGCGGCGGGGAGTCCTCCCGCACCCACTGGCCGCCCCGGTCGCCGTAGACACCGGAGGTGGACAGCAGGCCCACCCAGGCGGGGGCGCGGTGCCGCAGGGCGGGCAGGAGGTGGCTGAGCACGGGGTCCACGCCCTGGGCATTGGGCGGGATGGTGACCAGCACGTGGGTTGTGCCGGCCAGGGCGTCGGGTTCGGGAACGACGCCGCTGTCCGTGTCGAAGCGGAGCCAATGGGGCAGGGAGGACCCTGGCGGGGGCCGCTCCCCCCGGTGGGTGAGGGTGACCGGCACGCCCAGCCGGTGCAACGTTGAGGCCAGCCGCTGGCCCGTGTAGCCGCCTCCGCAGATCAGCAGGCGACCGATGGGGCCCAGGCTCCCGGGGTTGACGACCGACCATGGCTGAAGTACGCTTGTACTATCAAGCATCTGGCTTGGCGATTCCCTCACCTCCTCCGCTCCATGGGTTCTGTGGCTTCCTCCCTCCTGTTTACCCCCTCGCCGCCTCCCGTCCGGTCCCCGCGATCGGCGCGCCGGGCCCAGGCTGTGCCCCCGTCCGCCGTTTGTTCACCCGGAGCCGCCAGGTGCGGGACCCGTGGGCGGAGCGGGGCGATGGCGGGGGGTGGGCAGATCCGGGCGGGGGTTCTGGCTGGCTGGCGTCCCAGCGCCCCGCTGCTGCTGGTGATCCTGCTAGTGGGTGTGGCCACGCTGGTGGCTCCCGAGCAGCCCCACGATCAGGAGGCCATTTGCCATCGCCAGAGTGGTGAGGTGGCCTGCCGGGTCTGGTGAGGTGAGGCCCGATCCACCGCTGGGGCCTTCGCCGCGGCCTCCGCTGGGCGACTCCAGGTCAACAGCCGCTCGGCAAGGCGCAGATCCCCGTCCGTCCAGGCCCTTAGGGCCATCGCCCGCCGTGGGTCATAAAACTTTTGTTGTCGGTACCAGAGGAACGCATCGCTGTCCCCCTTGCTGCCGTTGCAGCTCAGGCAGGCGGGAACGCAATTTTCCGTGACGCTTAACCCACCACGGCTTTGGGGGTGGACGTGGTCGATGGATTGGGATGGTTGGCCGCAGTAGAGACAGCGCCGGCCCGTGAGCTGATGGAGCGTGCGCCGCCAACGGCGCACATGGGATTTGGGGCAGAGGTCCTCCAGGAAAACACCATCCCTGGCCAACATGCGCGATCTCCAATTAGCGGAGAGTTTGGCTGCCTTCTTTCTTCTGTCAATGTGTCGCTGACTGCACTTTCCCCGTTTGGTCAGCCAACGCTGCCCCTCTCCCCAGCTGCGCCTGGGACCTTCCGGGCTGATTGAGGTGGTCTCGCCCTTTGATCCGGTCACGGCGGCCCAGCTCAACGCCATCCGGCCCCCGGGGCGTTGGTCGGCTCGGGATCGCTGTTGGCAGTTTCCCCTGGAAGCCGCCCGCGCCGTGCGGACCATCCTCCACGGCCGCTTCCCCCTCACTGAGGAGTTGCGGCAATGGTGTGACTGGTTGGATCAGCCCCTTCCCCCCTTGCCCCCCCAACGCCAGCTGGTGGCGGCCGCCACCCGCTCCGAGCCCCTGGGCGATGGGCGCACACTTTTTGCCCACCCACGGGCGGGGGCGCGCTGGTTGCTGGCGCGGCGGGGCGCGGTGCTTGCCGATGCCATGGGATTGGGCAAGACCCTCACCGCCCTCGCCGCCGCGCGGGCCCTGGTTCGTCTGGCGGATTGCCGGGTGGTGGTGGTGGCTCCCGCTGGCTTGCACCACCACTGGCGCCAGGAGGCCTGTGCCCTCGGTTTGGTGGTGGAGCTCCACAGCTGGGCGCGGATCCCCGCCGACTTGCCCCCCGCCGGTTGCGTCGTGCTGGCGGATGAGGCCCATTTCGCCCAGACGCTCGCCGCCAGCCGGACCAAAGCCTTCCTCCGCCTGGCGCGCCACCCCCGCCTGCGTGCGGCCTGGTTGCTCACCGGCACCCCCATGAAAAACGGCCGACCCGCCCAACTCTTCCCCCTGCTGGCGGCGATCGGCCATCCCCTCGCCGCCGATCAGCGCCGTTTTGAAGAGCGCTACTGCCAGGGCCACTGGCGCGAGCAGAGGGGCGTTCGCCGCTGGGAAGCCCGCGGGGCCACCCAGCTGGAGGAGCTCCACCGCCTGGTGCGCCCCCTTGTGCTGATGCGCCACAAGCACCAGTGCCTCGACCTGCCCCCCAAACACCGGCGCACCCTCCCCGTGGTGCTGCCGCCAGAGGACGCCGCCGTGTTTCAGGGGCGCCTGGAGCGGATCGTGGCCGCCTATCGCCAGCGGGTCTCCCGGGGGCTGGCGCGCGGCGACGCGGAGACCCTGGCGGTTTTCACGGCCCTGCGGCAGCTCAGTTCCCAGGCCAAGCTGCCGGCGGTTGCCACCCTCGTCACCGACCTGCTGGCCCGAGGCGAGTCCGTGGTGGTGTTCACCGCCTTCGTCGCCACGGCCAAGGCCCTGTGGGACACCTTGCACCGGACGGCACCCGCACCCCTCCTGCTCACGGGCGCCCTGCCTCCGTCCAGGCGCCAGGGCCTGGTGGATGCCTTCCAATCGGGACACCGGCGGGCGTTGATTGCCACCTACGGCACGGGGGGCCTTGGCTTCACCCTGCACCGGGCCCGTCACGTGGTGCTCGTGGAGCGTCCCTGGACCCCCGGAGAGGCGGAGCAGGCCGAGGACCGCTGTCACCGCATCGGCATGGGCGCCAGCCTCACCAGCCATTGGATCCAGCTCGGAGCTGCCGATCAGCTGGTGGATGCCCTGCTGGCCAGCAAAACGGAGCGCATTTCCGCGGTCTTCACCCCTGCCCGGGCCCGGGCCCGCGCTGCTCTCCAGCGACAGATTCGTCAGTTGTTAGAGCGTTGTTGAAGCGTGGTGCGGCGGGGCTGGCAACTGGCCAGGCGCAATTGCAGGTCCTGACGGAGCAGCGCATCCGTCGCCGGCGCCCGCGATCCCCTGGCCAGGGCATTGGCCCGCAGGATGTCCCGGCAGGCGGCCTTCTGATCTTGGTTGAGGGTATGCAGCAAAAACCGCTCATTGAGCGGAAAGGGGTCATTGGGAAAGGCCGCTACCACCGCATCGCACCGGGCGATGGCCGCCTTGAGGTTCTTCATCTGCACGCCCCGCAGGCAATCCTCCCGCCTGATCTGGGGTTGGGGCAGGGGGTCCTCCGCGCATCCGACCAACCACCCGCAGGCCAGCAGCGCCACAACCAGAACTCCCCAGCCTCTCCCCTGGTCGCTGGGCTCAATTGCCGAAGCGTTCACTGCGTGTCTTGCCACCAAGCCCAGCTTGGCTGCTCGGCGACACGGCCCGGTCGCTCTCACCCTCGCTGGAGGCAGGGGCCTGGCTGGTGGCGGGGACCCGCGTGCTGTAGAGATCGCCCAGATAGCGGCCGCAATTGGGGAAGGCGTTCGGGTTTTGCACCACCGCTTCCGTGATCATCACGGCCGCATGGGTGGGGGAGGTTTTGAACAGGCTGGCGCTCTGTCGCTTGATCAAGGCATAGGCCGCCGACCAGCTCACCTCATGGCTGTTGCCATTACCGCGCATATAGCAATAGATCTGGGCCCCCTTGGCCCCGGGGGATTCGGCCTGCGCAAAGGCGTTCGACCCAAGCAGCCCCCCCAGCAGGCCTCCGCCAAGGAGCATGGCCAGGAACGGGGGGCCAAGCCGATGGGACGGAAGGAACCTGGGAAGCATGGCTGGGCACAAAACGCCCTCAAACCTATCGATCCCAACTGATCTGTCCAGGCCCTCACCCCCCCGGGGGAAGACTCCCCCCCGAGCCGGGAGCGACCACCTTCACGATCAGGGGAAGCACCAGCAGCACCGTGATCAGCCGCAGGGCATGGAGCGCCGCCACCGCCGCGCCCACCCCGAATTCCGCCCCCACCAGGCTCATGCCGCTGATTCCCCCCGGCGCCGCCCCCAGCAGGGAGACCACGGGATCAATACCCAGCAGGCGGCTGCACCACAGGCCCACCACCACACCGGTGAGCACCAGGGTCAGGGTGATCAACAGGGCCGGGCGCCATAGATGCCGCAATTCCTGAACGGTGCCGGTGGTGAGGGACGTGCCGATCACCGTCCCGATGGCAATTTCCAACAGCGTGCGGGTCCCCGCCGGCCACTGGGCGGGTTCCACGCGGCCGCTCATGCTCAATAATCCCGCTCCGATCAGGGCTCCAGCCAACGGTGCCGCCGGGATCCCCGTGCGCAGGGTCAGCAGCCCGACAGCGGATCCCGCCAGGGCATACATCAACAGGGGCGTGAAGGACACCATGGGGTCCGCGCGGACGAATGGACCAAGTTTGGTTCTCAGTGGTGCGACGGCTTGAGATTTGGACACTGGTGTGTTGTCATTCGCCCATTGCCGCCCCCGTTTCATGACAACCCCATCGGTCTCCTTTCGCATCACCAGGCACACGGAAGATTTGGCGCAAACCATCCACGCCCTCTCCCAGCGTGTGGTTCGCTTGGAACAGCGCCTTGCCGGTTTGGAGGCCGAGCTGCGACAGGATGAACCGGAGGTGCCGGCGGAGCACCTCACAAGCTTGGCCAATGTGGATCAACTCTTGCGCGATTGCCGTGAGCTGCTCGCGGAGCCAGGGATCGAGGATGGCGAGAGTTTCCCCAGTCCCCCAGCGCCCAAGGAGGGTGCTCCACTGGCGAGCGATGGTTTGGATCGTTTCAAAGACGCGGCTTGATGGGGCGGTTGGTTCCGCCGATGGCCTGGCCAAACAGCCCCCGGGGTTGTGGTGTCACAATGGAAAGAAAGTGACCATGTCCTTCCCCTCCTCCTCCCACCACCAGCACGGCGGACTGTCCAACTCGGCCCCAACAACATCCATCCCGTCCTGCTCCTTGGCCAATCAGCAAACGCGGCAAGGGATGACTGCCCCGCCCCGCTCCTCCGCGGGCCATCCCCTCCCCATGGACGGGGAACACCAACTCGAAAAGCTGCAGTTCGCCCTGGCGATTGCCCTCACCCGGGGAGACACCATGCGGTCCAGCCAGCTGCGAGATGAAATCGCCAAGCTGGGTGGGAATCGTGAGGAACCGGGCACATGAGATCCACGGCCAAAGCACATCAGATCACGAGATGCGACCATGTTGTCTCGCGGTTGCCTGAGTCACCCTTAAGCTAGTTAAGGATTTTCGACTTGGTCTGCGCATTTAAAGCCGCATGACTTACTATTGTACGGGCTGTTGGGGCAATCTCCGCAACCTTTTTCTGTCATGACAGCTCTGACTTCTCCTCCTGTTTCGCCGGCATCGCCCCGGTCGACGCGTACCCCAACCACAACCATCGCCCCGTCTGAACGGACCCATCTTCTTTTGCGCGCCCGCGATTTTGATCAACAGGCTCAAGAGAGTGCCGAATCTGGTGACCTGTCCACCGCGGCCCGTTGCATTTTGCAGTCCCTGGACTGTGAGCGTCGGGCCGGGGGCCTGGGACCGCAGGTGCTGCAATTGATCAAGCCGCGCTGAGGCGGGCTGGCAACATCAAAACGCTGCCACTCGTCGATGCCCTTCCTTCCCCGACACCATGAGCGCCATGCCACCCACCGCGTGGGTTGGTTGCGTGCCGTGGTCCTCGGGGCCAATGATGGGGCAATTTCCGTCGCCAGCTTGGTGGTGGGTGTCGCCGCATCGGGTGCCGCCCGCCCCGCCATTCTGTTGTCTGGTTTGGCTGCGACCGTTGCCGGTGCGGCTTCCATGGCGGCAGGTGAGTTTGTCTCTGTCCAAAGCCAAGCGGATACGGAAACGGCCGATCTCGCCCGTGAGCGTCAGGAATTGGTGGCCAATCCCTCCGGTGAATTGGACGAACTCACGGGGATCTATGTCGAGCGGGGCCTATCCCGGGAGCTGGCGCGTCAAGTGGCCGAACAGCTCACTTTGCATGATGCCCTCGGAGCCCATGCCCGTGATGAATTGGGGATCACGGAAGCCCTGCGGGCGCGTCCCATCCAGGCCTCCCTGGCATCTGCCGCTAGCTTTTGCCTTGGGGCCCTGTTCCCCGTTTTGATGATTGTGCTCAGCCCGCCAGGCAACATCGCCCAGGCAACCGCGGTGGTGGCCCTCTTGGTGCTCACCGCCTTGGGCGGCCTGGCCGCCTACGCGGGCGGAGCTCCCGTGGAGCGGGGGGCCATCAGGATGCTCGTTTGGGGTGCCTTGGCCCTGGGGTTGACAGCGCTTGTGGGCAAACTTTTTGGACCCGTTGTTTGAATGCGTCCAGTACCAGACCCGATGATCTCGTCAGGCCGCACACCTCAGTGCCCGGCATGGGAATCATTTTGGCCCATGGGGCTGTGGCATTTGAAAGCATTCAATTTCTCATGCAAAAAGAGGGAAGCTGCCTCAACGCTCTCGATGCCATACTCAGCAAGATCAAGAGATGATTCCAGCTTAAGGGATCCGTCTTGCATAAAAAAGCCGACCTTGGGTAGGTTGTCTGAGCCATCTCCAGGCCCTTGGGGAATCATGGGTTGCCTGCCTGCAACAATCTTTTTGATTAAGCGCGATGGCAGCCGACGCAACTTTTCAATCAATGCCTGATTTTGTGACGGGGGATTTGGTAGGCTTTTGGCTTCTAGGTTGTGACCAGCATACGATTTTTTAAAAGCCTCTGACACCATCTTTTTGGGATAGATCAAGAGTAATTTTTCCCGCAATAGTTCCTGTTGAATGAGTCCAAGACTTGAGACTTCAGCGATGGCGGCATCCAAAAGACGTTCCTTGTCAATGGGAAAACTTTTTGCCTGTTCAGGGAAAAGTGCAAAGGCATTTTCGATGGCTTCATAGAGACCTAGTGAGATACTCATGCTCTCGTAGCGAAATCTCAATCTGGGCGGGAGTTCGGCTGTGAACATCTTGCCGACCTCGGTTTGCATTGAATAGTTGGCACCATTGCTCCGGGCGGATTGACCACCAACCGTCAGCGCTGAATGGAGCAACAAGAAATGGTCTGCATGCAATGCCAGCACAATCGCTGCATAAATGTCAGGGGCGCAGAAATTGAAAAATGGAGTCCCGCTTTGCTCCTTGATCTTGTTGATGAGCTGTGTCGACACGAAGCCGTGGTAGAGGAGTGGCAGATGGCCGTACCAGGCTTCAAATGCACACACTTTTGAAAGAATAGGAGCTGTTGCTTGAATCGTCTGGCCGAAATCCATGGGCCTGATTTGCAATTTATTTGCCATCTCTTTATTGGGAAAATTTGGCCAGTAATAGCTGGCAGGCAAATGGTTGAAAATGGATATCTCGGGATTTTCCTGTATCAGCTTGGCCACCTCTCTAATGCTCTCAGGCATCAAGCAATCATCATCGCCAATGATTGTGAGAAAGCCATCATGGATGTGCGAGAGGGCAAACTCCCAATTTTCAGCCATGCACAATCTCTTTTGGGGCTGAATCAACGTGAACCGTTGATCGTCCAGAGCATTGACGATTCTTTCCGTTGCTGGCTCAAAGGAATTGTCGCATATCCATACGCGTAGATGGTCGTAGGATTGCGATGCACATGACCGTAGGGTTGACCATATGGTTTCAGCCCGGCCTCCCGTAGGAATAATGACATGAATGGTAGGAGATTTGGACATGGATGTATGGATGAGTTGCGTGGATTGCAGCCAGGAGATAGGTAAGGCGGGAAACACTTTGTATTTTTAAAGCGTAGCATGGCAAGTCACTGGCGCTGATTTTCAGTGCTGCTTGATCCATCGCGAGGGCCGCGATGTTTACGGGGGCTGGCCTGATTTCACTGGTCAAAGCCAGCAAAGTGTTCATTGCAAAGCCAGACTCCCCTCCCCTCCCCTTCTTTCCCTGAACAGGTCTGTTCATTTGTCCAGTGACTGCTCGATCCGGTGCCGCAAGCTGTCAGCCATCCTGATTGACGATGGTTTCGACCTTGTGGCTGCCTAGCCAGCCCCGTGGGTGTTCTCGACGCGACGCAAGGGCAACGAGGCTGGGGTGAAGAAGAGATCGTGGTAAACTGTTGTTTTGAGTCGTGACGTGTGGATCTAGAACAATATTTGTCTGAAGAACCACCTCACGTGCCACTTCTACGTCTTCTCTTTAAAGATTCGCCTCCCTTGGTGATCATGGACGTTGGTTGTTGCGAGGGTGAAGACTCCTTGCGCTATTTAAAACTTTTTCCAGAAGCCGTGGTTTATGGCATCGAGCCTAATCCAGAAAACATTTCTAAGATTCAGTCTTTGGCTGGGCTGATGTCTTCTGGGCGCTTTCATTTGACCCGGGCGGCTGTTTCAAAAGAAGCCGGCACATCCACCTTGTATCTCTCCTCAGGCAATCCCACCGACAAGCCCAATACGAGTGAATGGGATTTCGGCAATAAGTCGAGCTCCTTGTTGAGACCAACCACCTTGATGCAACGGATTGTTCCTTGGCTTAGATTTGAACAAACGATCGAAGTGCCAACCATTACGCTGGATATGATCGCCGATCAGAATGAGATTCGATATGTTGACATTCTCCACATGGATATTCAAGGTGCTGAATTGTTGGCACTTCAGGGTGCGCAGCGTCTTTTAAATCGCATCGGAGTTATTTGGGTTGAAGTGGCAGACTGTCAAATCTATCAAGATCAGCCGTCTTCCACTCTGATTACGGAATGTCTGGCCGGTTTTGGATTTTCTCTAATTCTCAGATCTGTCTCGCAAGGTCTCGGCGACCACCTCTATGTGAATAATAATTATTTTAATATTCTCAGGGCGACTGGTTAAGCAATTTATCTTTCACTCCGTTCGTCTTCGGACACGCCCTCAAGGCGTGTATCTCAAGGTGTGTATTCTTTGTGCCGCATCCAAAGATCGCCTTTGCGCAGCCAATCATGGGCAGTGAATTGCTCTATGTATCCTTGCTTGAGCAAGATGCTCCTGAGCTTGTCTTGTTCAGCTGGGCGGAAATTATGTTCTACGCTGATGAGTCCTGGAGGGAGAATCTCCCGCCAATTGATGGATTCCAAAATGGAAAGCTCGGCCCCTTCAACATCAAGTGAAAAATAGTCGATTCTTGGTTTTGATCGGATCAGTTCCGTCAGGCTGATCAAGTTAACTGCTGCTGTTGTCGCATGGTGCTTTCTTTCCTCTGAGTGGATGTCCAGTCCCTCGTGACCGACCAATGCGGACAGCTGTCCAGCTCGACGCAAAAGGCCAGCACCTGTCGTGCCACTCGGGGAAATGGCCGCATTGATGACTTGATCAGAGTGCCCACGGGCTGCCTTGAGCAGTGCATACATGTC
>JBKCVY010000228.1:0-2716 GCA_046317475.1 Cyanobacteriota bacterium
GCTCACCTCCGCCCAGTTGGCGTAGCCCAACCGCTGGGCCTGCTGCCGCCGCAGCTCCAGGATGCGGTGGATCAGGGGCCAGTTGCCGCCCTCCTCCCCAGAGGCCCGGCTCACATGGGCCCGATAAACCTGTTCCCGCAGGTCGCGGCGGCGGCTGTACTGCATGAATGGCGCGAAGCGGGGCATGTCCAGCCCCATCAGCCAGGGACCCGTCTCGGCACTGGCCGGTCGGCCATCCGCCGCCCGCACATCCGCCTGGCGCGCCGCCTGGGCCAGTTGCTCCAGCAGGCTCATCGGCAGGCCTTCCACCTCCTCCGCTGTTGTCAGCGTCAGCGACCAGGCACTGGTGGCATCCAGCAGCTGGTTGCCGAACCGGGTGGCCAGCTCCGCCAATTCCTGGCTCGCGGCGTTGAATGACTCCTTGGCTTCCCCTCCCAGGCCGACCCCCCGCAGCTCCATCTCCCGCACCTCCGCGTCGAGGATCCGTTGCTGGGTGCCGTCCCATCCCCCCTGCTCCCGCAGGGCCCGCAGCACTTGGTAGATCACCTGGCTCTGGCCGCAGCGCTGACCAAACGCCACCACCGCGGCCTGCTGGCTCCCATGGGCCTCGCGCAACTCAGGACTATTGCTCACGCCATTGAGGTGGCCCACCACCCCCCAGCTCCACCGCAACCGTTCCCCCAGCCGGTGCAAGGGATCCATCACCCCATGCCAGTCCAGGGGGCTCCCCTGGGCCAGGGCCTCCGCCAGGTGCTGCTCCAGGGCGGTGAGCTCATTCTCCAGTTGGTGAAGCAGCTCCGGGATATGCGCCTGGATCTCATCCGGGGTGATCGCCTCAAAGAGGGGGAGGCCTTCTCCCGCCAAGACGGCGGGAGGCACGAGGGTGACGGTCATGCCGGGGGTGTCGCTGCTGTCAATCACGGCTGCCATTCCAACCGACTGGCGGCCCTCCCGTGGCCTAGCCGATGGGCGGCGATCCCGCCAGCAGGGCCACCGTTTGGCTGGCCAAGTCGCCGGAGAGGGCATTGGTGCTGGCCTCATAGAAATCAATCGCCACCCGGGGCCAGAAGCCAATCACCAAGGTGGGCACCAGCAGGCACAGGCCAATCACCAGCTCCCTGGGGTTCATATCGCCCACCGTGGCCAGGGCCGGAATGCGCGGTCCGAAAAACACCCTCCGACAGAGGGAGAGCAGATAGATCGGCGTGAGAACGAGGCCAATGGCCGCCAAAACAATGGTGAGGACCCGAAAACTGGGGGTGAGGGTGGCGTTGGCGGTGATGCCGAGGAACACGGTGATCTCGCTCAC
The DNA here is from genome assembly GCA_046317475.1 of Cyanobacteriota bacterium. GTDB lineage: Bacteria > Cyanobacteriota > Cyanobacteriia > PCC-6307 > Cyanobiaceae > Cyanobium. Next base: position 1,310 of record JBKCVY010000228.1, read on the forward strand.
GAAGCCGCTCATGCCGGGCAGGGCCAAGGAGGCCAACGAACTGGCCAGAAAGAAGGCGAAGGTGATTGGCAGCACCTTCGCTAGCCCGCCCATGTTGGGGATCGAGAGGGTTTTGGTGCGCTCGTAGAACACGCCGGTCACAAAGAACATGGCCGCCGCGATCAAACCGTGGCTGATCATCTGCAACATCGCCCCACTCAATCCCAGGGCATCCACCGCACCAATCCCTAGCAATACAAAGCCCATGTGACTGACGGAACTACAGGCGATGCGCCGTTTGACATTGTCCTGGGCGAAGGCGTTCAACGCTCCCCAAATGATGTTGACAATCCCCAACACCATCAAGGCCGGCGCCAGCCGCAGATGCTCCTCAGGCAACATCTGCACGTTGAACCGCAGCAGGGCGTAGCCCCCCATTTTTAACAACACCCCCGCCAGCAACATGGACACCGGAGCGTTGGCTTCACCATGGGCGTCGGGCAACCAGGTGTGCAGGGGGAACATCGGCAGCTTCACGCCAAAGCCAATCAAAAAGCCCAGATAACAGAGCAAGCCAAAGGTTCCACCCGGGGAGCGGCTGGCCAACTCGCTGAGGTTCAGCGTGAAGCCGTCGCCGGAGAGGGCCAGGGCCAGGCCACTGACCAGAATCAACAGGGAGGCGGTGGCGGTGTAAAGAATGAATTTGGTTGCCGCGTATTGCCGTTGGCTGCCACCCCAAATGGCAATCAGCAGATACACCGGCACCAGTTCCAATTCCCAGGCCAGGAAGAAGAGCAGGAAATCCTGGGAGAGAAACACCAGTGCCTGGGCGGAGGCCTGAACCAACAGCAAGGCAAAATACAAGCGGGGCTTGCGGCTGACGGTCCAGCTGGAGGCCACCGCCAACAAGGTCACCAGGCCGCTGAGCACCACCAGGGGAGCGGAGAGGCCATCCGCCGCCAGCGACCATTCCAAATGGATCGCCGGCACCCAGTTCACCCGCTCCACCAGCTGCAGCTGGCTCAAGGAGCCATCGAAATGCCGGCTGAAGGTCCAGGCCATCAGCAGCATGTCCACCAGGAGCACGCCGAGGGCCACCAGCCGCGGGGGACGGGGATCGGAGGGATCCCCTGGCAACAGGGGCATCAACAGGGCCGCCGCCGCGGGCAGCAGCACAATCAGGCTGAGCCACGGAAAGGGAGCGGACCCCGACGTCAATGCGGACGTCGCCAGCAGGGGGAAGGTGCCGTCCATGACATCTCGGGGGGAAAGGGCAAGGGAAAACGGCCCCGCTGACGGGGCGGCCGAACGCTGTTCAGGCTGAACTGGTGCCGCCGCTGAGCATATCTACTCATTCGGGGGTGTGGGTGGGTCTCACCCCTGGCGAGCCCGGCCGGTTCCTCCGGGCCGGGCAACGCGGTCCAGGCG
>JBKCVY010000229.1:0-1170 GCA_046317475.1 Cyanobacteriota bacterium
GCCCCCCATTCTTCCGCGCTGCCCCCCACCCTGGAGCTCTCCGTCAGCCAGCGGTTCGAGATCGAGCGCTTCAGCCGCGCCATTGACGCAACGGCCGACCCGGAGGACCTCAAACGCATCGCCAAGCAGCTGCTGCAGGCCTGGCATACCCAGAAGGCCGCCACCAATTGGGTGATTGGCCAACAGCTGGGGGTCATCCCTCCCGCCTGAGGGTTTCGCCTCGATTCGCGATCAAGGCCTCTCGCTGGCTCGGACCCTTATCCCTGCGTTTCTGCTCGGGCTCCCGTCTCCAGCCCTGCGCTCCCGGGCCACACACCCGTTATTTCGACCGGGACCCACGCCTCCGTTTTGGGCTATAGTACGTCTGTACCCAAGCGGAGGTCCCATGTTCGTCTCCTCGCCCTACGCCGTTTTTCGGGCTGGCGAATTGGGCTGGCCCCCTCCCCCGCCCGCACCGAAGTCCTCCATTTCATCCGCTGGTGGGACTCCCTTTCCTGAATCGCACGCCATCGCGGAACAAACGGGCAAGCGCCAGCCCGTCGGCCGAGTCCGCAACAATGCCCGCCGTAGGGGCGTTGGGATCGAGCAGGGCGAGTTGCCATGGGCCCAGTTTGGTGTCACCAACTGACCCGCGATCCATAGGCCAATCCGCGTAGCCAATCTCACCAAGCCCACACCACCAAATCCATTCGCCAGGGCACCCCAACCCTTCGTAACGTTCCCGGCTCTTCAGCTGGTTCCCCCTTCAACCCCATCCCTCCCTCCCGCCCCAGGGCAACATGGTGTTTTTGGGCGGTCAACAGTTGGAAAAGTCATTGGCGACGTGCTCCAGTTGCCGGATGCAACTGGGCAGGCAATCCAGCGAAACAGCGGGATGAGCCATCCCTCCGGGAGGTTGGCCAACAGGAGCTGCAACAACCGCACCTGAACCGCCCACGGGAGCTGGCACCCTCTCCAAACACGGTCGACAACGGTCAGCTCCTCCTAGCGGTGGAGGTGCTTCTCTCCGTTGTGCTGGATCGGTTGGTGACAGCGGGCTTGACCCTCCTGCCCCTCCCCCTGCCGCGTGCCACCATCGACGGGTCGATTACCGCCAGATCGATCGGGCCCAGCCGTGCGGCCAGCGACATCTTGGCGCCGTAGCTGCCCAGGGATCGGTCAGGCGTGAAC
>JBKCVY010000230.1:0-1877 GCA_046317475.1 Cyanobacteriota bacterium
GCCCCGCCCTGGAGGCGGCCCGCGCCCATGACATGGGGGTGTTTTTGATCAGCCCCACCGACAAAGGCGGCCATCTGCACACCCCCTCCCAGCGGCTGGTGGAGCTTTGCGCGCCGCACCACCCGATCGTGGTGAATGATCTGTTTTGCCTCAGCCATCCGGCGGTGCACACGATCAGTGTCGGCGCGGCCAAGGTGGCGGATCTGGACCTGCATCTACGGGCGGTGGCCTTGCTGGAGCAGGCCCCAACGCTGTTGCCGCCTATCCTGGAGAGGTTGGAGACGGCGCGCCTGGAGGCGTTGGGGGCGCCGTGGCTGGCGACCTGGCACGAGGGGCTGCCGCCATGGCAGGACACCCCTGGGCACATCAACATGCCCGTTCTGCTCTGGCTGCATAACCTGTTGGCCGCCTGGGATTTGGAGGACTTCTGCCAGGGCCGCTATCGGCTGCTGGGCCAGGGCAGCCATTGGTTTCCTGGCGAGAACGCCGATGCCCTTGATCAGGAGGTGAGCGAAGCGGAGCTGCGGGCCGTGCTGGCGGCCAGCCCCTGGGCGGAGCGCATCCCGGAGCTGCTGCGCGACCTGCGACAACGGTTGGGTGGAGGCACGGCGCGGCGATTGCAGGTGGAGTGAAGAGAGAGAGAGGCGGGCATCGATCGCCCTTCCAAGCTGAATTAGGTTCCCGTAATTGAACGGGTGCAAGATGGTTGATGCCGCACTCTTGTCTCCCTTGCCCGCCATGCGGCGCTGCCACGCCCCAATGTCTCAGAGGGCTCGGATCATTGGGTCCCCGCGTGCTGTCGAATGCTCTTTTCCTCTGTCTACGGTATGGGATCCCTGTTCCACCGCCTGCGGTCGGGCGTGATGACGGCGCAGGGCATTGTCACCAAGGTTGAGGTTGACCACGTTTCCGAATTGAGCACGATTGCATTTACCTTTCCCGCACAGACAAAACCAGGTGTTCGACAGATCAATGCCATTGACACCACCACAACTCCCTAGCTAGACATTTCGGCAAAGGGAGGACAAGGAAAAGATTCTCTACTTCACGTCAGACCCCAAAGAAGCGATCTTCAAGAATAACCTTCCGGGACGCTTGCCAGGGTCCGTGGGGCTGTGCTGACTCTGGCTGTTTTCTTTGCCAATGAGCATCTTGATGATCCTTTGCGCCCCAAATACCATCCGTCATCTTCCCAGCCGGCCCACGATCTGCAGGGCGGAACGCTCCTGAAGCCGCCAGTCTGCGGCCCGCCCCCTTCCCTGATAAGTCAAAAGGCGCCCCCTGTCGGGGCGCCTTTGCACCGGCGCGGTTCCCTGCCTTGGCATCTGGGGCCGGATCCGATCAGGTGTCTGGGATCCACGGTTGGTCCTGCCGTCCTCGCGGCAGGGATGGACAGGGTGACGGCTCTGGGGAGAGACGCTCAAGGCTTGACCTCCTCAGATGTTCACCCGACCCGGGTTATGCAGCCCGGGGATTCAACAGACGGGAAACAGAACTCGCGTATGGCTAACAACTCCTGCGGAATGGCGTTCACGCTGCGCCATCGCGTTCACCGTTGCTGTCAATGTCACCTCCTTTGCAACCACCGGCACTCCTCACTTGGCCGGTCTCTCTTGAAGGGTGGGAATGGGGTTGGCTCCCGTTCCTCCCCTCAAGATCACCATACGTCTTGTGGCCCAGCATGGCAGGGCTGATTTAAAGTCCGTCCCAAGTGGTCTGGCCAAGGGGCTCCGCTTACGGTGTCCTTGGCGGGATTGCTGTGTCCCCTTGTCTGAATCCCTTTCTGCCGCAACCGATCTTGACCTGATCAGTTTCTTGCGCGCCATCCCGGACATCCGAATGAGACGTGGGATCCGCATCCCGGCCTGGTATTTCCT